>JAJRTA010000134.1 GCA_024278515.1 Candidatus Zixiibacteriota bacterium | reverse complement strand
TACATCGCATGACCTCCGCAACAAACACTGTTGATATCGCTACAGGTCATGAAACATCGTCTTGCCGAATTTGATCCGACATCCGGTTCTATTTTGTGTCATGCTGAACTTGATTCAGCATCCAGGAAACAAATGTGCCTGGATTCCGGGTCAAGGCCCGGAATGACGCTCAGCGGAAGCGTCCTCACAACTCGTCATACCGGCTTGGCGGCCGCCCTTCAGGGCGGGGATATTTCGCGCGCAGCAGATGTCCCCGCCGCTGCGTGTCGGCGCATGGGATGTACGCGACCACAAGTTGAAGCTGTAACGTTTCTGATCTAATTATCTCCTTGAAATCGGCTTTTATTTGTATAAGTTATGAAACCTGGTAATAACGAATGCGAATTTACGACAGCATACTCGATCTCATTGGTAATACTCCCCTGGTTCGGCTGCGTACCGGAACAAGCGATCAGGGCCCGCTTCTGCTGGCCAAGCTGGAGTTTTTCAACCCCACCGGGGCGGTGAAGGATCGTATGGCGTTGCATATTATTCGAAAGGCGCTGGAAGAGGGAAGGATAAAACCGGGCGATACTGTTGTGGACAATACTTCCGGTAACACCGGCGCCGCGATGGCGATGGTATGCCAACTAATGGGACTGAAAGCAGTTATCACCACTCCCACCAAAACCAGCAAAGAAAAAGTCGACCTGATAAAATCATACGGCGCGGAAGTTATTGTCACCCCGGAAACAACCCATGATGATCCTAAAGGCTGCTACATGACCGCCCGTCGGCTGGCCCGCGAAAACGGATGGTTCGACCTCGACCAGTACGACAACCAGGAGAATGTCCGGGCCCACTACCTCTCCACCGGACCGGAGATCTACGCTGATACCGACGGCAGGATTACTCATCTGGTAGCCGGAATCGGTACCGGGGGGACATTTTCCGGCGCTGCCCGCTATCTCAGGGAACAGAACCCGAAGATCAAAACTGTAGCAGTGGATCCCGAAGGCTCGATTTTCGCCGAATACATCCGCAGCGGCAAAGTGATCGAGGAACAACCGTACAAGATAGAGGGTATCGGTTCCGACGTAATAACCAAAGCGCTTCATGCCGATCTGGCAGATGAAGTGATTACCGTTACCGACCAGGACGCTTTCGACCGCGCGCGCAGGATTACCCGGGAGGAGGGTATCTCGATCGGAGGATCATCCGGAGCGGTAGCCTGGGCGATGGAGCAGGTGGCGAAAAATGCCGATTCAGACGCTATAATAGTTGGAATATTCGCCGATGCCGGAATCAAATACCTGAGTAAACTGTTTAATGATGAATGGATGAAAGAAAACGGCTTTCTGCAAAAACCGGATCGGTAAGTTTGAAAATGATGTTAAAAATTGCTTTTACAGTTTATGTCCTGCTCATAGTGACTGCTGCAACTGGCATGACAGAGACCGGCTCCAGCCAGCGTCTGAACTTTTCTGAGCAGGTGTTCGACTTCGGCCATGTCGGCATCGATTTCAAGCTGTTCCATACTTTTTATATTGTCAATAACGGTACGGAGCCGGTGGCAATCAAAAGCGCGTCCGCCTCATGTGACTGCTCCCATGTCAGGTTGTCCGACAGCCTGATTCAGCCGAAAGACACGGTATTTTTCCACCTGGATTTCCTCACCCGTAATTTCTACGGCCCGACCACCAAGAGCATGGAAGTGGTGCTGGACGATCCGGAATATCCTGAGATGAAGTTTTATTACCTTTCCGATATTGGCCGCTGGTTCGGCGGTCTGAAACCGGAGCCGATCTCTCTTTTCTTCCTGCCGGGAGCCGGTCCCAGGCAGGTGACACTACCCAACCAGGCATTCAGCCGCATCAGTTGGGAAGTGCACAATCAGAGCGATTCGACCTTTAAGATTTCAGTCGACAAGCCGGTAGCCGGAAAAGGTGAAAAGCTGGCCCTGACTGTCGAACCACGGGACAACCTGAAAAAAGGCACTTATTTATCCAATTTTACGATGTACGTAACGACCGATCCTGACGCCAAACCGGTAATCCTGACCATACCGGTGAAAATCGTCGTCTACTGATCCAAACAAAGACTGAACAGGTCCGATATAATACATTGTACTTGACAAAGTTTATATCATCACCGATATAGCTTTTGAAAATCAAACAATCGAGGGTGTCTCCGCTGTCCTCGGGTAGTTTCTTAGCCCCCTCTACCCACTCAGATGAGCACCCTCTTTTTTTGCCTTGTGCAAAAAAAAAGCCGCCCGTAAAAGGCGGCTCAGCGAGTTCATACAATTAAAACGTATCAGCCGGCCTTCTCGATACAATCCACCGGACAAACTTCAACACAGTGCGGACCATCGTCCTGATCTTCGCATTCGTTGCAGGTTTCGGCGCTGATGATGTAGATATCACCTTCAGTGATCGAGTCGGTCGGGCACTCCGGCAAACAAAGTCCACAGGCAGTGCATTCATCGGTAATGGTCATCGCCATCGGTTATTCCTCCGAGACACGGTTAGTCGTTCAATTCGCGGGGCAATATAGTCAAATGCCAAGCCAATTCAAGAGAATAATATCACAAAATCATCAGGAAAAACTACCGCCGGACCGGCCCGTAATACAAAAAAAGCCGCCCCCGATTTACTCGGGGGCGACCTTACAATTAACGTCAAGGTGTCCGAACTTCAGCAACTAAGGGCAGTCGCTGCAGTCACAACGGCATGGCGCCGGACCACCGTTGAACATGTAATCGACCAACAGCACCAGATCGGAGATGTCGATATCCTCCGGCCCGTCGACACCATTGCCGTCATCAGAGCAATCGACATTGGCTTCCTCCCAGCACTGCGGAGCCGGTCCGCCGGTAAACATGTAGTCGACAAAGTAAACAAGGTCACTGATATCGATATTGTCGCCGCCGTCGTAATTGATGTTGCCTCGGATCGGCGTCATACAACAACCCGGAGTTTCGACAACTGTGGTGATAATATCAGTTTCGATACCCGCCACAAGGTAGTCCGAAGACAGGGTTGAATCAGGACCGTTCAGAGCCTGCAGTTTGATCGTATGACCTGCCTGCAAATTTCCGGCGTCGAACTCCTGCCAATAAACAATCACATATTTCCGGCAATAGTTGGGATAAACCTCATGCCAGAAAGTGCCGATCGGGTCTGTGATCGGGTTTATCAACGGATTGGGCGGATCAATGAGGTCGATATAAACGGTATCGATCAGATCCGGAAGCGCCAGCAAGGTCAGTGTCGGCGTGACCAGTTCAACGTGCTCAAGCGATTTGATCACGCCGGTTGTTTCGGTGAACTCGAGCGTATCGCAGAAACTGAGGATACCGTCACCGTTGTCGAAGAAGTCGGTGATTGTCCAGTTGACACAATAATTGGGCCACAGTTCGTGCCAGGTGGAACCCAAAGGACTGCCGCCTGGAGGTATATAATTGTCAGTGTTGTGTCTGACCGTCCCCGAAGTATGCGGTGGCGGCGAAGGCAGACAGACAGTCGGATTAACACAGGTACAGTTGACCGGAGGAGGTCCGTTGAAGAACAGGAACTCAATCATGTATTTGACATCATTGTAATCAATACAGCAATCACCGTTCGGGTCGGCATTAGCCATCACCAGCGGCGCCGCACCACCATTGTACAGGTAATCCACAAGGTAGGTAAGATCAGCCACTTCACCAACAATGCCGTTGCCGTTTATATCGCCCGGCGTCTGGTAGTCACAGGAATCACACGGATTGGGATTACACACCGTACTGTCACCCTGATAGAACCCTCCGGCGCTGTCACATTCAGCCTGAGTCATAATCTGGCACAGACCGTAAGGAGGCTCGCAACAGGCTCCGGTCGGTTCGCCAGTAGTATCAGGACAGATCACCACCGCCCATTCAAGGAGCGTGCGGATAGTCCCGCCCTGGGGCGGCACCGGAACTGTCGTGTCGGGTATGTTCTGGCCGTACCAGATACCGACATTCTTGAAGTCAACGGGATAATTAGACAGTTCCGCGAGGAAGAGCATTGAGCCCGGGGGCTGACATGGGGCAGTAACCACCTGATAACAATCATGATAGATCGTACCGTGCGGGCCGGATATATTGAATGCGTCGTTGTGTACGCCGGAACCGTGAGCCGACCCGGCCGGCGGTTCTCCCTCGTGCATATCGAAGAACGGATCACTGATACAAATGAAAGAATCAACCGGATTCGCACTTGTTCCGGCGACAGTAACAAAATGGCCGCCGATCCGTTCACAGAAACCGGGGCTGAACTCTTCATAGAATCCAAGCAACAGTATCACGTTCTGGCTGGCCAGCACCTCGTTGCGTATAAAGTCGAATCCGAAAGCAGGATCCATCGGGTAAACATTGACCACGTAATCTCCGCCCAGTCCGACACTGTCAAGCCAGGCCCGGGCTCCGTCGGCCAGATCGAACACGTTGGTGCCTGAGTTCACCTGATTGGTTTTGCAATACAGGGCTAACGAATCTACCAGCGGCATCACATTGTTCGTGTCGTGGTCATCCCATGCACCGGCCGGATCGAACGAATAGATCAGATTATAGTTGTCGTTCGACGTATGAGAAGGATCGGGATAGAACGGGCGCGGATCCAACGGGTTCGGTTCGAACTTGCTGTCGAACCACCAAAAGCAGTTGGCCAGCGCTACCGGGCCGCAATAGCTCCAGTTGCCGGTCGACGGATAAATCCACGTATCCTGTTTCTGATCGAAGTCAGGAATGCCGTAAGGTGAGTAATCGCCATACGCCGGTTTGTAATATTCACACGTGTCAGGTACTGAAGGACATATTACGTAGGCAAGATCGATTGTCACATAAACCGTCCCGCCACCGTAAGGCGCCCAGTCATTAATGGCGTTCATTCCGTTGAACTGATTGATAACGGCCGATGTGGCCGGGTAGTTGATCACTTCAACCGGGTTAACCCAGCCTGGCGGAATTGAAGACGTGCACGTGTATGGATCATGCTGGATCTGTGAATGCGGTCCGCTGATATTGTCAGCGTCGTTATGCTGTCCCGGGCTGTGAGCAGAACCGGCCGGCGGTTCTCCCTCGAGCACATCCAGGTAAGGATCGCTTATGCAAATCTGACGTTTATCGGTACAGATTCCGGCTGTCGTCACCCAGTGACCGCCCAGGTAGTTACTCCATGTACCCTTGTCTTCGTAGAAGCCCAGAAGGAGGATCACATCCTGGCTGGTCAGGACTTCATCTCGAATAAACTCGTAGGTCGGCGCGGGATAGGCGCTGTCGCGGTAATCAGGAGCAAGGCCCCACGTACTCAGGTAGGTGCGGAACCCGTTGATCAGGTCGTTGGGATTAGTACCGCCAAGGCCGCCGGGGTTAGTATTGAGATAATTATTGGCCAGATCGTTAATAAACGGTGCAACGTTGTTGGTATCGTGATCATCCCATATACCGTTAGGATCATAAGAGCGCACCAGCGGGTAACCGTCGTTAAGCGG
>JAJRTA010000133.1 GCA_024278515.1 Candidatus Zixiibacteriota bacterium | reverse complement strand
TTGACGTTGAAGACGCCCAGACCGTAAACAAAGTAGTTGCTGAACAGAACCGCGTCGGCGATTTCGTTGGCTACATTGTTCAGGTTGAGGTCGCCGCGGGCGTCGATACTGTCGGCGCAGATAATGTCGATCCCACCGTTGTGGAAGTCGATTATGCGACGAGGCATCGGCTTGCCTTCTTCAGCCGCCAGACAGACATCCGGGGCACCCATGTTGCCCGGATAAACGCGCGCAGCCTCGGGGAAGTTGACATCGTCTTCCTCATCCCAGAGAATCCCGCCCTCGAACTCGTAAATACGACGGTCGAGGTAAAGAAGATCACCCAGAACGTTGGAAATAGCGTTGTCGCCGCAGTCTTCCCAGAAGAAACGAATCGGCACATACATGCACTCGAAAGTACGATCGTTGGTCACCGTGAAGTCAATCTCCAGCAACTCAACCGGATCGGTCGTGAGCGTGCCGAAACAGCTCGGATGGTTCATGCCGTTGTTCATCTCGGCAATCGCCACCACTCTCAGCATACCGGAAGGACAGGTACCGCCGCAGTTGCCGTTGGCACCAAAACGATACTCGAAGTACTCCCAGCCGCAGTCCTGCAGAAGCTGACCCGGAGTGGCCGCTACAGCCGCGATGGCTGAAGCATCATATGAGAACAGGAAGTCGAAACCGCCCATCTCAAAGGTCGGAGCCCAGTCAAGCATAACCGAAACATACTCATGACCACCCTGGAGGGTGCCGTGAGTCTTCTCGATTACGATATCGGCTGTCGGCAGAACACAAATCTCAACCTCACACTGGGCCGAGTTGGAAGGACTGCAGGACGGATCTACATTGGCACCGTCGGTAACCTCGATACAAAGAGTATGGCAACCCAAATAGGGCACTTCCTCTTCCGTAGCCCAGCTCCAGGCGCCGGTGGCCGGATCGATGTCTATCGAACCGGGACCGGTGAAGCCGCAAACCGAGTAGAGAAGCGGGGACGGGCCACCATCCGGATCAACACCGGTCACGGTGCCGGAAGCTGTGTAACCCCAGTAAATCTCTACCGACGGCTGATCGCAGGTCAAAGTCGGCGGCAGGTTCCAGACGCAAAGCTCGAAGCTCGTCGAGGCAGTCGCCCCGCAGGCGTCGGTGACCGTCACCGTAACCGTGTGCGTGCCGACATTGGCTCCGTCGGCAGCCAGACTGATGACGCCGGTGATGCCGTTGATGGTCGGCGGAGTAGCCATGGTCGGAGCGTCGATCGAAAAACTCAACGACTCGCAACCACCCGGAACACTGTTCTCGTCAGTATCGGCTGCGGTAGCTATACCAAGCGATACATTGTCGGTCCAGTGGACACTCTGATCAGCAATCGGGTCGATCGTCGGAGCGGCATTCTGAATAGTAACGGTTCCGGCGTTGACAACGGGCGGATTAAGCATCACGCCGGCGCAATTGACAAACTGGGTCGTCGCGTTGACAGAACAAGTCCCGCAGGTCGGCAAAACCAGCGAGGTACCATCGACTACAACAGCACCATCGCAAACATCAGCCGTCTGAAGATTGACCTGAGCCACTACGGTCGGACCAGCTGCCAGGCAGTTGTCAGCCGGGTCTATTCTCATACCGGCAATGCGCACCACGCCAGGATTGGACAAATCTATATAACGATGTGTCAAATCTGCCAATCCCGGATCCCAGGCCACACTTGTGAGTGAACCATCGCCTGTGACCGTGAATACAATCTCAAAAGCGCTTAAGTCCTCGGGACTGTCTACGGTGATATTGATAGTATTATCCTGACACCGTAATACCGTCTTGGACTCAAAAGTCACACTCTGGGCATAGGAAAGCGAGAACGCAAATACCAGCATAAAGGAGGTCAGCAGCAAAGAATATAAACTTCTTTTTTGCATCATTAGAATGCTCCTTTATAAAATAATCAGTTTAGTTTCAGGCTAATTACAAAACCTAAATCCTGTAACCAACCTTACAATTCCGATCTTTACCCCAATAAGGTCGGGCATCGGGACCCGTCAAATCTCAAGTTCCATCACTAACCGCCGGATTACCTCATGCAATTACGGAAGCGATAAAAACTGATCTGAATGGGGAGAAAACTTGCGAGACACTCAAAACCCGGTAAACATACTTCTCTACCAAGGTCCCAAAATCTCTGTCAAAACCGAAAAGTGAAGCTTAATGGCTTGTAACTGTAAGAACTTCCTACGTTACAAAAGGTGCTGCGGTCTCAAAACAGAAGCGCTTGACAACACAACTATTTCCCTAGACAGCCAAATAATACCTATAAATCACAAATCTGTCAAGAAAAATCTCAAAAAAACAGATATACGATAACCTGTAGTAACAATATCAACCCATACGGCAAACAGTTACCACCATTAAAAAATACCCCGGACAGAACACCAGACAGTCATCCCCGGCACCCGGAACAAATCAAAACTCAGACAGAAAACCATCTCAACTCAGACCCGCAAGCAACAGTCCGATAAACAGACCGAACCACTCTCCCATACCAGCCAACCAGACAGAAGCCCGCCCTTTCTGTCAAACCAGCTCTACCACCACCTGAAAACCTGACCCGCGACACCAAAACATGTGACATAATTCACAAACCCGACCGCCTTAACCATGCCTGACTCGTATCTGGCTGCCTCCCATTCAACCTAAACAAGACCCAACCACACCAATATGTTAACCGTATATCGTGAAATATGTCACAAGGTGGCCGGGCGGAGAGAGCCTGAGGAAAACCCCGGCTGCCGGATACAAGAAAATACAAACACCGCCAATCTGCAAAACAAAATAACCCTGAATCATAGAACATGTGAAATATGTCACAAAGTGCTACTGCGGGATAATCTCGACGGAAAGGCTGTCAGGGGTGCCGATTGTAAGCTTCAAATCTTTCTAAATACCGGCCAAGTCTGAAGAGGGTCAGGAATAGCTATGGAGCAGGCATAACCTGATGCAGGGGGAGATGGAGAAATGAGAAAATCAATCCAGGATCAGGGATCGATTCGATATATTACTGCGGCGCCGCTACCGGACAATCTGCCGGGGCCGGGCCGGAGTTGAACATGTAGTCAACCAGATAGACTAAATCCGCAATATCTATAGATTCAGCCTGATCTCCGTCCACATTGGCTTCTTCCACACAAGGTGGCTCCGGGCCGCCCTGGAAGATATAGGAGACGAAATACACAAGATCAGAAATATCGATTTCGTCGGCAAAATCATAGTCGATATTGCCTCGAATCGGATTCTGGCAACAGCCAGCGTCACAAAGATCACCGACACCGTTACTGTCGGCGTCGGCCTGATCCGGGTTGTAAACCAGCGGACAGTTGTCGAGTGCGCAGGTATTGGCGGGGAAACCGGGGTCGCCGAACCCGTCGCCGTCACCGTCGGTGCAGGTATCACAGGAGTCACCGATTCCGTCAGCGTCGAAATCCTCCTGAGCCGGGTTGAAAACAGCCGGGCAGATGTCGCAGGAATCACCCAGACCGTCGAGGTCGGTGTCCTCCTGAGCAGGGTTATAAACGCTCGGACAGTTGTCCTCAGGGCAGGTATTGACGGGGAAACCGGGATCGCCGAACCCGTCACCGTCCGGATCGGTACAGGTATCACAGGAGTCGCCGATTCCGTCGGCATCGGAATCCTCCTGAGCCGGGTTATATACCGAAGGGCAGTTATCGGTTGCACAAGTGTTGTTGGGGAAGCCCGGGTCACCGTAGCCGTCGCCATCGGAGTCGGTACAACTGTCACATTCATCGCCCAATCCGTCCGAGTCAGTATCGGCCTGGGTCGGATTGGCGATATCAGGGCAGTTGTCGCACAGGTCACCAACCAGGTCACCATCAAGATCTTCCTGACCCGGGTTGAAATCATCAGGGCAGTTGTCATCAGGGCAATGATTCTGTGGATTGCCGGGGTCTCCGTATCCATCCCCGTCGGAATCGACACAGATATATTCGGTTCTTCTGACTTTAGTCACAAAGGCATCAAACCCGCCCTGGATTGAATCGAAAACCGGATTGACGGTCGGGAAATCAGCCGATCCGGTGTAGCCGCCGACATACGCGTTCAAGCCGGTGTCGACACTGATTCCGTAGCCGAAATCGTCACCGCCGATTCCACCCAGGAAAGAGCTGTAAATCAGCGAATCGCCATCATTACTGAAAGCGGCCACAAAGGCATCATACCCGGCCCCAAAAGAGGGATCAAATGCTTCCACAGTGGGGAAGTTTTGTGAGTTCGTGGCTCCGGTTACGTAAGCATCTCCGTTTATATCAACGGCAATGGATGTTCCAAAATCCGCGTTCCATCCGCCGAGGAACGTACTGTAGGCCATAGAATCACCGGCCGGTCCGAGTTTGGTAACGAAAGCCATGAAATATCCCTGGAATACGGAATCGTAAGCGTTTACGAGGGGGAAATCAGAGGAAAGACAGTAGCCGGTCAGATAGACGCTTCCGGCGGTGTCCGAGGTAATCCCGAGGGCAAGGTCATCGCTTGAGCCGCCCACAAAGGTGCTGTAGGTCAGACCGTTGCCGGTCGTATCAAATCGTGTTACGAAGACATCGCCGAAGGTCGGTCCTCCGTTGTAAGTCGAGTCATAGGCGTTCAGAACAGGGAAATCGGATGATGCACAGTAGCCGGTGATGATGGCGGCGGAATCAGGGCTGATACAGACCGAGACCCCATAGTCATTTGCGGTCCCGCCCAGATAAGTGCTTACCTGGAGAACACCGGCAGGATCGAATCTGGCCAGAAAGGCGTCCTGGGCGCCGTCAAGTTGGTTGTCATAAGGAGTTGTAGAAAGGATGAAATCGCTCGAAGCGGTGTTACCTGTCAGGTAGGCCCGGTCAGCCTCATCCACAGCGACCGAGGAACCAACATCGTCAAGGCTGCCGCCGAGGAAAGTGCTGTACTCAAGAGCATCACCCGCAACTGAGAGTTTAACAAGAAAGGCATCCTGCTGGCCGGCAATTGTTCCCTGGGCCGCATTCAAGACCGGAAAATCTGCTGAGCTGGTGACACCGGTTACATAAGCATTGCCAAGCCCGTTTACGGCAACCGAGAAAGCCCGATCACCTCCCTCGGCACCGCCGAGATAGGTGGAGTAAATAATAGAGTCACCGGCGATTGAGAGTTTCAGGACAAAAGCGTCATGATTGGATATAATAGTGTCATTATAAGTGCTGTCAAATGCCGCTGCTACTGGAAAGTCGACAGAATTGGTGTAACCGGCGAGATAGGCGTAACCGTCGTTATCAATAGCAATTCCCCGGCCATAGTCGTTTGTTCCGCCACCAATGAAACTGCTGTAAGTGAGAATCGGGTCGATCACCACCGGAAGAGTGGAGTCGTAATCCGGTCCGAGAGAAAAACCGAAACTGTAACTATCGATCAGTACAAAGTCGGATTGAATTATTACCTGCTGGTCGCCAATCTGCTGGTAGGTGACCGGGCGTGTTTTTATAAGTTGCCCGAACTCGGTGCTGATAACCAGGTCGCCCGACTGATTAATTTTAAGCGAATCGATGCCATCGAAACGAAGTACTATCCGGTCCGGGTCGGCCAGCGGTGAGACGATAAAATCGTACTCGAGATGGGAGCAGGTGCCGCGGTATATCAGGTCGATTCCCGGGTAAACCTCGTGATAAAACACCTCGGCGTACTCGGGGACATTTGTCTGCCAACCGGCCGGACTGGAACCATGGAAATAATTACTGTGAGATCCCAGCCTTTTCCGACCCCGGACAGAGTCAGGAATCTGTCCATCGACCAGAGACAATTTGATGGTGAGGGAGGCAAAAGACCCGGTGTTGATATCAGAGGAGATAATAGTCGGCTGGTTTTGTTCTTCCAGGGGCTTGGGTATCCGGCGCAGGAATTGATAGTAAGCGTTATTCTCTGTCAGCCAGATGATGGCGTCACCGGCATCGGCTCGAAACTTCACCAATTCATGATACTGACCATCGTTGGCAGTAAACTTAAGATCGGTTGCATATAAATTTTCAAACTTTACAGCACCGGGATTGAGTCGGTCTTGTGCCTCTATGGATCCCAAAACCGCTCCCCAAAAGACAGCCAAAAGGGCCAGCCCGGCGGCTGCGTAGTGTAACGCTCGCTTCACTAATTTCCTCAGACGCAGTGTCACAGTTTATCGAAGCCAGGCTTTTATTGCAGACAATGCCATAATACTAAACAACGGTTATTTTGTCAATCGAAAACGATCCTTATTCACCGTCTTATCACCAATTTTTCCTTGTGGCAGACGGAAATTGCTGTCTGTCCAGGCTGTGGCTTCATGGATCCTCTGCAATTGTGAATTTTTCCTATTTTCCGCATATCGGGGGAGGTCCATCAAGGAACATATAATCAACCAGGTAAACTATATCTGAAATATCCACCGCTCCGTCGCCGTTGCAGTCAGCCGACATAAGAGCAGGAGGCTCGTCTCCTCCGGTAAACATATATGTCGCCAGATAGACAAGGTCGGAAATATCTATTGATCCCGAAGGATCCCCATCGATGTTACCGCAAACATACCCGCCGGTAATTGTGATTGAGCCGTTATCAATGCCCACCCTGGTGGTATCCAGTATCTCATATACATGCCAGTGGGTTCCCATGGAATCATACGGTGAGCCGGGAAGAACTTCGGTCCATTCCAGGCAGGTGGTGTCATTTTCCCAGAGGGTGCAGGAGTAGTAAGTTGTATCCAGCACGGAATCTGAAACAGTTCCTATTACCTTACCGCCGGGGTCTGAAAAGGCGAATTCCGACAGGTTGGAGTAACTGACCATAATATTCACGGTCCGGTCGGTGGTGGTATCCGGAATATCTTCAGCATTCAGGAGGAATTTAATCAGTGGAAATCCGTTTTGCTGGGGCGGGATTCCGGGAGTGGTTGGAGGAGCGGGCCAGTTGGCGACCGCTACAACCTTTATGTTGTATGGCTGTCCCCCCACATGGTTGACCTGTATGAGTTCCCAACCGGAGGAAAGAGTTCCCGAAGTGTCGAAAGTCAATTCGAATGATACCAGGTCGGGCCGATCGAGGACCAGCCAGAATGAGTAACCGGCCACAGTATCTTCATAATTATTCATATAAACCGAAAGAGGTATTGCTTTGCTGCCGGATTCAGCCGTGGTATCCATGACTCTCAGGTCCAGCACATGCGGTTGAGCGTTCGCCGGAGTATAAGAAAAAGTAACTCCTGCCAGTAATATTGAAATATAAACGATAGCGGTCGTGCAACAATTTCCGGTCATTCTGTCCTCATATCTCTCCGGTCGGTCAGGATTTACCTGAACTGTCCGTTGTCCCACCCCGTCGACATTCCCCCGCCCAAGGATAATTGTATCTGTCGCAATCGGTTGCCAAAGCAGACTCGATGTGTTGCGCGTACTTGTATCCTTATGGTATAGAATCGACGGGAAAAAGTCAAGCTTGACCTGTCAAAAGACACTATGCAAAAAAAATAAGGCCCACCGAGAGGCGGGCCTTATTGCCTGTTTTGAGGCTACTTGACCAGCATCATCTTTCGTGTCTTCCTGAAGTCTTTGCTTTCAAGCATATAGAAATAGACTCCGGAAGAAAGAGGTCGTCCCATATTGTCGGCGCCATCCCAGTCGACAGTATGATGACCGGCGGCCATCGGTCGATCGATCAAAGTGCGGACTTTTTGCCCGAGGACGTTGTAAATCGTCAAACGGACATCGCCCGCCGAGGGCAGCCCGAAGGCCAGCCTGGTTTTAGGGTTGAAGGGATTGGGGTAATTGCTGCTCAGGTAGTAGTGATCAGGTATGGAAACTTCCGATGATTGTTCCAGTCTGTTCATAATAATTCTGTGTTGTCCGGGTGAGAGCAGGATTGTCTGATCACAGGTAATCGGCTGGCTCCTGCCGTCGTCTGTCACCAGAGTAACCAGATAACCTGCTCCGGTCAGTTCCGGTAAGCCGTTAAAGTCCACGGTGGTCGAAGAATGACCGGATACCTCGATGAGCCATTCATGTTCCGGCTGTATTGACTTGATATCCCGGGTAAACCTATTGAACCCGATCTCGTAATCAGCCAGCAATACAAGCGAGCCGTCATTCTCGACCGGGGCTTTCGGCGGAGCCGGCAGATCGTAAACGGCATCAAATCCATCCTCGGCATCAGCGGCTACACCGAGAGTAACCGTTGAATGGGAGCTTGTTATGGACAAAAAGGCTGCCTCTTCGGTACTGTTGCTGACAAATGAACTTCTGGTATCTGTGTGAGCCGGAGCCGACGGCGCACCGCGGGTGATACAAAGTTGCAGGCCGTTGACCAAAGCGGCAAACCAATGACCGCGTCCGGCCTGAAGAGCGGAAGTGATAATATAGCGGTCGCCTAGGTAGGCATAGAAAACAGGTGAGATCCACCCTGCCGCTGCGGCTTCCATGATCGGCTGTTGATACCCACCGGAATCTATCAGACATGAAAATGTCTCAACGTTGTTACGGAATGGGTTGCCTATAAGGTTCCACCCCTGCCTCAAATCGATACAGACAGTGCTGTCCTTCGGTTGAAGCGGCGCTCCTTCGTAGTCAACAGTAGTTGATTGCGGGAGAAGCAGCCAATAGGCCGGTCCGCGTCCGATGAACTGATCCGGCTCAAAATAGGAGCCGTCCCAGCCGTACAGTTGATAGAATGGTGCGTCATCGAGAAACACGGCGTCCGGAGAGTTGTCACGGAGCGCCAGAGGACTGGAAACAAGGCTCCATCCGGCTCTATACGGCACGTAAAACAGCTCGAAATCACAGACTCGAATAATGAAACGGTTGTTACCACCATCGGACAGGAAACTGTATCCTTCGTTAATAAAGTCCGGTTCCAGAAGCTGGCCGGCTTCATTGAGCAATGAGATTACATAAGGGAAGGGGGGATTGATGAACGATGTTTCGAGAACTACCTCGGTGGGATGGTTTGTCTGAACAACCATCGTCCACTCCTTGCATTCCTGTTGAAGCAGAGAGCGGAAATCAGTGGCGAACTCATCCTGGAATTGACCCCACTCGGGATGAGGGAAAAAGACACGGACATAATCGCCCGGTGGCGCCGGAGCCTTGACTTGATCATACAGAGGGTCGAACCCGTCGGCAGCCAGCGAGTCTACTCCGAACCGGGCCGTGACATCTTCATAACCAGACTGGGTGAAGGCAAGAATGCCGACATCCAGGCTGGAGTATGTAATGCCTGGTTCCACATTCAAGTGGATAGGTACGATAACAGGGCTGTTCTGAGCAGTTGGTGAGGTTATGGTGATATTACCGTTATGAGGGCCGAGCGGCAGACTGTCGGCGTAAACAAAGACCATCAGCGAGTCGGGGGTGCGGTCGCTTCCTGTGATGACATCAATCCAGGGGACATCCGAACTTACTTCATAAATATCCGTTACCGGGCCGGTCGAGGAAATCATAATCAATTGCGGCGGAGGATCAGGTTCGCCTGCTACCTTAGTGAACCAGAGCGCTTCCGGGGAAATAGTTATTTCGGATGAAGGTCTGTTGGCGATGGCGAAACAATGTGGTCCATCCCAGGCCGGTTGTGCGATGGGCCCGAAATGAACCTGCCAGCCCCAGTCTCCTACCGGAGGGTACCACGAAGAATCTAAACATACAACACCGCCGGTTTCGGATGAGTCGATGGGGCCGATACTCAGTGCCAGGGCCACATCGTCGAACCCGGGTTGCAGGCCGGGGCCGAAAATTGTTGCGGCGCCGAAGCCAAGTGTATCAGCTCCCTGGCCATCGACGCTGAAATCATAAAAGAAAACTCCGAGATCGAACTCATCCAAACCAAAGCTGCCGGTTGTATCCAGATGCGCTGACGTCCAGTTGGCGCCGGTGAGTGAGAATATCCTGAAACCATCTATTATCCCGACATAGGTGTTTTCGTCTGCTTTGAAACGCAGGTAAAAGGTGATTTCTTCGTTTGTCAGTATTTTGTCAAAATCGAGCAGGCCGTCAACGTGGTCCAATGTTATAGACGGGGCAGGAGGGATTACACGAACTGAAACTGGTACTCTCACCGGAGAATTGTCGGCCTGGGGAGCAAAAATCGAAATAATAGTATTATAATATCCGGGCGAAAGCATAGATGGCTGGACAGAAACCGACAGGGTTCGTGGTGTGTTTCCTGAAGTATGGCTGAGTCCGAGCCAGGGGATAGAGTCGGTAACAACCTGATAAGCAAGGCCGGCCCCGTTTGACTGTATCTGGAGAGAGTCCCAGAGTAAGAGGCTGTTATCAGTTGTGGTGACAAACTCAAGTGCGGTAGGCGAGACGATCAGGCTGTCGCCGGTCGGCTCGGAGCCAATCAGGTAGCAGTGCGGCCCGTCCCAGGCGGGGTATACGTTAAAACCACCCGTGGCCGCCCATTTCCAGACACCGGATGGCGGATAGTAGGATGAATCGAGGCAGATAGTTCTTCCGAAATGTTCCGGGCTAATCGGCCCTATGTCAAGCGTGAGGACGATATCATCAAACCCGGCCGGCATACCGGTAGAAAAAAAACGCAACGCTCCCAGTGCCAGGGTATCCGCTCCCTGACCGTCGACGCCGAACGTTGGGAGAAATATGCCGCCGTCGAACTGGGTTTTACCCAATGTGCCGGTGGTGTCGAGTTTACTTGTGGTCCATGTGGCTCCGTCGGGTGAGTATATACGGAAGCCGTTGGTGATACCGTCGAAATTGGTTTCGGTCGGATTGGTGATTCGCAAGTGGAAAGTTATCAATCTGTCGATCCCCAGAGTTGAGCTGTCGATCATGCCGTCAACATGGTCGAGAGTGATCGACTGTGACATGAGTGAAGACACCAGCAACAATAATACGGCAAGTGTCCGAATTAATGTTTTAACGACCATTGATTCCTCCTGTATATTTATAGTTAATATGGGGTATTACATTATTATATTTTCCCAAAGCAATGATTTTGGTAAGCTGCCAAATTGCCGAATCAACCATTAGTGGCAGCCGGTTGAATGCTGCTCATATTAAAATTAAACTAAGGCGCTATGTTTTATTGATCTATAATAATATAGCCGGATTTCCCTTTCCTACAAGGCAAAACTCCTGTGGATGGTCTCCGAAAATTGGATTGGTGAAAGTCCTTTGCAGTAGTGACCGGTTGAGAGTCGGAACCCGTAAGGGGTACCGGCCTACTGCTTCTATCTAAAATCTTTGTCAAAACAAAAGACCATCCCTGTTTTTCAACAGGGATGGTCTCTATCATGATTGCAGTAATAATCAGACAATATTACCAGGGGCAGTCCAGAGGAGGAGGACCGCCGGCAAACATGTAGTCAACCATGTAGACCAGATCAACAATGTTGATCGTACCGTCCGCGTTTACATCGCCTTCCTCCAGGCAAGGAGGCTCCGGGCCTCCGTTGAAAAAGTAATCTGCAAGGTGCACAAGGTCGGCGATATTGGGAACATCACCATGTAGCCCGTTGATATCCCCACGCATACCCTCACAGCATCCATCACAGGCGTCGCCGATTCCATCCTGATCAGTGTCTTCCTGTAATGGATTGTATACTTCGGGGCAGTTGTCGCAGACATCACCGACTCCGTCCGGCTGATCGAGATCGGTGTCTTCCTGACCCGGGTTGGCATCGTTGGGACAGTTGTCACAAGCATCGCCTACCTGATCACTATCAGCATCGTTTTGATCGGGGTTGGGAGTGTCCGGGCAGTTGTCTGTCTGACAGGTGTTAGCCGGGAAGCCGGGGTTACCGAACCCGTCGTTGTCGGTGTCGGTGCAGTTGTCGCAGGCGTCACCTGTGCCGTCGGCGTCGGCATCGTTCTGGTCGGGATTGTATGTGCTCGGGCAGTTGTCGACCTGACAGGTGTTGTTGGGGAAACCGGGATCACCGAAGCCGTCGTTGTCGGTATCGGTACAGTTGTCACAGGCGTCACCGATACCATCGGCGTCGGCGTCCTCCTGGCCGGGGTTGAAAGTAGTCGGGCAGTTATCATCCGGACAGGTGTTGGCCGCGTAACCGGGATTGCCGAACCCGTCACCGTCGGTGTCTGTGCAATCGTCGCAGGCATCGCCTATACCGTCGTTGTCCGCATCGGCCTGGTTCTCGTTATCGACAGTGGGGCAGTTGTCGCAGAGGTCGCCGTGACTGTCGGCGTCGGAGTTCTGTTGATCCTCGTTGTCGACGGTAGGGCAGTTGTCGCAGGCGTCGCCGAGGGAATCATTATCGGAGTTGTTCTGATTCTCGTTGGCAACAGTGGGGCAGTTGTCGCAGAGATCGCCATGACTGTCGGTGTCGGAGTTCTGTTCGTTCTCATTGTCGACAGCAGGACAGTTGTCACAGACATCCCCATGAGTGTCGTTGTCCGAGTTGGTCTGGTTGGTGTTGGCGTCGGTCGGGCAGTTGTCACAAACATCACCCACGTTGTCACTGTCGACATCGGCCTGATCGGTGTTAGGGTCGGTCGGGCAGTTGTCACAGGCGTCACCTATATTGTCGGCGTCGACATCTTCCTGACCGGGGTTCGGTGTCGTCGGGCAGTTGTCCTCGGCGCAGGTGTTGGCCGGGAAACCCGGGTTGCCGAAGCCGTCATTGTCGGTGTCGGTGCAACTGTCACAAACATCGCCTATGCCGTCGTTGTCCGCATCGGCCTGGTTCTCGTTATCGACAGTGGGGCAGTTATCGCAGGCATCGCCATGACTGTCGGTGTCGGAGTTGATTTGGTTTTCGTTATCGACAGTGGGGCAGTTATCACAGGCGTCCCCAAGCGTATCGTTGTCGGAGTTGGCCTGGTTCTGGTTGCTCACGGTCGGGCAGTTGTCGCAGGCATCACCAAGACCGTCACCGTCGGAGTTCTGCTGATTGTCGTTGGGGACAGCAGGGCAGTTGTCGCAGGCATCACCGAGGATATCACCGTCACCGTTGGACTGATTGGTATTTGACACGGTCGGGCAGTTGTCGCAGACATCGCCGACCTGATCGCCGTCCGCATCGGCCTGCGAGGGATTGGGAGTCCCCGGGCAGTTGTCGCAAACATCGCCCACACCGTCACCGTCCAAATCCTCCTGTCCGGGATTGTAAATATCAGGACAATTGTCTTCCGGGCAGGTGTTGGCCGCGTAACCGGGGTTGCCGAAGCCGTCGCCGTCGGTATCGGTACAAGTGTCGCAGACATCACCAATACCGTCATTGTCGGCATCTTCCTGGCCGGGGTTCGGTGTTGTCGGACAGTTGTCGACATCTCCGCAGACGCCGTCATTATCTATATCGTTGTCAGGATCATTCGGACAGGGATCACAGGCGTCACCGAGCCCGTCACTGTCGGCGTCATTCTGATTTGTATTAGGTGTGGTCGGGCAATTGTCACATACGTCACCGACCTGATCACTATCAGCATCCGCCTGATCCGGGTTGGGATCGTTCGGACAATTATCACAGGCGTCGCCGTTACCGTCGCCATCGG
>JAJRTA010000132.1 GCA_024278515.1 Candidatus Zixiibacteriota bacterium | reverse complement strand
GTACTTCTTCTTCCACGTGTAGTACGTCGCATCGCTGATTCCGTATTTACGGCAGATATCAACGACTTTCATCCCAGCATCGGCCTCTTTCAGAATCCCGACAATCTGCGTCTCGCTGTACTTCGACTGTTTCATAGGTACCTCTTGGCGCTAATATGCCAAAAAGTCCTAATTACAAACAGTCTACTCTTTGGGGAAGCTTACATGATGAGTAAATCCCGCCTGCTGTTCCCCTAAACCGATTGCTGTAACCAGCCGATTAATAACATGATAACCGGAGGACCGGCCGCCCGGTCGAATTATGTCCGGACGTGTCGAGCTGTCTTGTCGGGCTGACCCGACAATGACCGGATCATTGTATGAACGAAAGACTTAAAAAAGAAATCAGTTTTATTCTCAAGGACTTCCTCAAGGTGGTCAAGGTTGTCTCCATGTATCCTGAGGACAACCCGCTGCCGCAGTCGATGAGGCTGTCATTTGCCGAGAAACTGGTCAGTATTGTCGAAGAGTACGGATCGTTCAAAATCAGCGTTTCAAAAGGTCTGTTGGAATACGAGGGGGAGGTTGTTTATGAAGACAAATCGAAAGAGGAGTCTCTGGCCGCTCTCTTTTTTGATGCCGGAATAACCGATTTCGAGTTTACCCAAGGTCTGGCTGTTGAGGATGTGTACAAGCTCCTCGAAGCCATGCGTGTCTATTTGAATACACCCGACCGTACGGAAGACCTGGCAGGGTTATTCTGGGAATCCGGGGTTTCGGGATTCAGGTTTAAGATGCTCGAAGATGTGGTCTTGTCCGATTACGACGACAGTTTCGATGTCAATGAGTATCTGGAAAGTGTCGACCGTGATAATGCCGGGGGGGGACAGTTTGGAATTGAAGACAACGATAAGTATGCCGGTATTTTTGTTTCCGGTGATACGGCAACAGATGCAGTAGAACAGTCATCTCTTGACGACAGCGGCAGCCTCGCGCAGATGTTCCCCGAATCGGGCGGTACCGATCATGAAAGCGACAGGTTGGCCGACAGGCTCATATCCTCCGGCGCCGGGCCGGAGCAATATGTGGACGATGGAGCCGGGAGTTTATCTGAAACCGGCCAGGGGGGTCATGTCCCGATTGAGGTAGCTCAGGCGCTCGGGTTGGGGGAAGCATCACCGGACACAGGGGTAAAGACGGTTGAATGCACTACCCTTGAGATGAACAACCGGTTCAGTATCTCCGAGGAGGAAGCTGAGGAAATCCGTCTGATGCTCGAGAGGGATGCTGATTTCGATCCGCACGAATCGACTCTGGAGCTGTGCAAGGAGATACTGACGCTTGAGCCGGACCTGGCCGGCCTGGATGAATCGGTCACAATATGTGAGAAGATAATCAATGAGTTTGTGCAGGCCGGTCGTATGATCGAGGCGGGAAGTTTGCTCAGCTATCTCAGGCAGAGCGCGGACAATTTCGAGAACGACAAACCGGACTGGTCGCGCCGTCTCAGGGAAGCGGTGGTTACAGCCGGTTCGCGGGAACGGCTCTCTGTTCTGGCCGAATCGATGAACGCGCACCCGGAGATCGGTGTACGCGAGATCAAGAAGTATCTTGACAATCTCGGCTGGGAGGCATTGAGCGGGATAACCGACCTGATTGGTGAATTCGAGCACGAACAGCATCGCGAGGCGATTCAGGATTACCTCTCGGTGCGAGGACAGGACAATATAGATATCGTGGCTCGGGGGATATATGACAAACGCTGGCAGGTAGTGTGCAACTCGGTGACAATACTGGCTCGAATCGGTGACGCCCGGTCGTTTCGGTACCTTGAGAAGATAGTTGAGCATGAAGAGCCTCAGGTGCGTATGGAGCTGGTTACGGCGTTGCAGGTCTGTCCTTCGCCTGATGCGCTGGAATTGCTCAAACAGCTTGTAAACGACCCGGATCGGGCGATCCGCAGTCTGGCCGTGAAGGCGATAACTGAACGCAGCGGACGGGTCGCTTTCGAAACGGCGGGAGAAATTATCGACGACCCGGGATTCAAGACTCTTGACCCCTCGGAACAGCAAGCGCTTCTGAAAGCTTATTCCAGGCTCGGTGGCGATCATGCGGTCGGCTACCTGTCGCAGTTGATATTGCGGTACAACCTGTTTAGAGACAGCAACGCGTCTTACTATCGTTCGGCGGCATTTGAAGCCCTGGTATATAACCGGAGCGAGCGAGCCGAACGGCTGCTGATTAAACTTTCGTCAAGCTGGCGGCCCTCGATTCGCAGGCAGGCGGCTTTTACTCTGCAAAGACGCCGTGAATATATTTACGGAAGTGTATCATGAACATCGAAACGGATCAGATACAGACCCGCAAACTTGGTGGAAAGCCCGAGCAGCAATTGCTGAATTCATTTTTCGTGGCGTATAAGACTGCTCGCATCATCGACGAAAACAACAAAACCTATATTCGTCAGTGTAAACAATTCTACGAACATCTGAGACAGATCGGTTCAGAATCAGGTGCTGTTTCGATCAAGACGGTGGCCGGTCGTTATTTTGTAAACGAGCAGATGGTGCGATTCGGTGACACCGGTTTGAGCGGTGCGATGAGTGTGGTTCGCGAATGGAAGGCGGTTGGTCTTGGCGGTGTCGTCCTGATCGATGGTATTGAGGAAAAAGATATTGCCCGTCTTTTCAAATTTCTTTCTTCGGTAAAACCGGGGACTGATAATGTCGAAAGACTTTCGGCTCGACTCAAGTCAGCCGACCTGACCAATGTCCGCCTGCTTTCTGCTCGAGAGGTCGACGCCGAACATGCCGGTACCGCCGAGGAGGCCCGTCGTGAGTTCCGTATGGCGGCCCGCTCCAACTTCTTCCGCGCCATAAACGTTATGCAGGAAAATGTGAAAGGCCTGTCCGATAGTCAGGAGATCAACGTATCGAAAACCAAGCGGGTGGTGCATACTCTGATCGATCATGTCATACGAGATGAATCCTCGTTGATCGAGTTGACGGCCATTCGTGATTATGACGACTACACTTACGCGCATTCCGTCAACGTTTGTGTATACGCGCTTACTGTGGGCGTACGTCTCGGGCTGGATCGTCCCCGGCTGGCTCAGCTCGGGTTTGCGGCTATTTTTCATGATGCCGGCAAGGTCAAGCTGCCGACCGATCTGATCCGCAAACCGGATAAGTTTGACGAGGAAGACTGGATACAGATGCAACGCCACCCCTTGCTGGGAGCAAAGACAATTCTGCGAGGACTGAAACATGATGCTCACTCGGCGCGGGCGGCGCGCGGAGCCTTCGAGCATCATATCGGCCCCGATAAGTCCGGGTATCCCCACCTGCCCGACCGGACCCGTGAGATCAACCTGTTCTCAAGAATCATCTCAATCGTGGACAGCTTTGACGCACTCACTTCGGGACGCGTTTACATAAAAAAGGCGATACCTCCCGATGAAGTGCTACGCAAGATGCACTTTCAGATGCACGCAAAGTTCGACGCCTTTCTGCTTAAGATTTTTACCGATATTGTCGGTATCTACCCGGCCGGGTCGTTGGTGCTTTTGAGTACCGACGAAGTGGCCCTGGTTCTTACCAGCGGTGAAACCGATCATACCCGCCCCTATGTCAAGATTATCGGAAATCAGCAGGGACCCCTTCCCGAACCGCAGTGGGTTGACCTTTCTCTTCCCGAGGAGTACGAACGAAAAGTCGTCAGACTGATCGATCCGGAGCGGTACGGTCTCAATCTTAGTCAGTTGATCCTGCGCGATTAAAAACTAAGCGACAAAACCGCTTGAAATCCTTTATCTTTTGTCGGCGACAATTCAAACGAGAGACCGTCGGGGTTATCCCTTGGAAATCCGGACAGGTGGGCGTCGACATAGGCGTCGAACATCGAGACGAAAACGATTATGGCTCCAAACCAGACATACTTGGAGCGTTCGTCTTTTCGGTCGGTATACAGCGAATAGTAATCATTTCGAAGCGATATATTATCAACCGGGGTTTTTTCATATTGTCTGTGAAAATCCGATGCCTGATCATGATAATGCAGAGCGGCGCCTACCATCCAGGCTTCCAACCCGGCGTAAACCAGGGCCTTGACATATCGGCGGTTGCCGTACTGGCCCCAGCCGGGCAGCACCATCGACTTGAACATAGCGGCCATGGGGCGTTGACGCAGCCTGCTTTCACGATCGATCGAGTCCGTCACCGCACCGTAACCGACTAAAGTGTTGCCGGGAGTAAAGAGCAGGGTATCTATCTGGATAGTTTTGACCGGGTCAAGGCTGTCGGTAGAAACCAGGGTGGAATCTTCGACTTCTGTCGTGTCGGACGGGATGCCGTCATCGGCCCGGCCTGCTATGGGATACCCCATCACAAACGATATTGCAAGAATGACACCATACCTGCGCAACACAACCAGTTACCCGTACACTTTCAATTGTTTTTCATTTATTTTTATGTCAATCGTATTGGTCGGCAGCACAATTAATTCACCATCGAGATACATGGTTTGCTCCAGGACCGGTTCAATCGTCACCACTGCTCCGCGAAACAGCCGGACCGTGCTTCCGTAGATGAATTTTCCGGCAAAGACCTGGCGGGCATAAGCACCCAGCTCACGCTGTGAGGCCGCAAAATCAAAAATAACTTCGACCCGGTTGTCATCGCTTAGTGAGGCCGGTGAAAGATTCAAACCTGATGATCGCGACAGTAAGTTGACGTTCAGAAGGCGCGGGCTGATTTCAAAGCGGAACGAGTCGAGTTTAACCAGGAGGTCGCTGGTCTTTATTTCACCGGCTATATGTGAAACCATCCGCCCCCAGCTCAGGCCGAATCTCGGTGTTTTCTGTTCAGCCAGCGTTGCGGCCAGACGGGGGATCAGACCGATACCGATGGAACCGAAAAACAGTTGTCCGTTGACAACGCCGACGTCGAGCGGTCGGGTTCCTTCCGACATAATCCGGTTAATAGAAGCGGAGACACTCAGGTCACTGAAAAGCGACCGTCCGATATTGTTGAATCTCCCCATGG
Organism: Candidatus Zixiibacteriota bacterium; assembly: GCA_024278515.1. Taxonomy (GTDB): domain Bacteria; phylum Zixibacteria; class MSB-5A5; order GN15; family FEB-12; genus JAJRTA01. Next base: position 3,356 of record JAJRTA010000132.1, on the reverse strand, counting down.
GGAGCAATCCGAGAGGGATATCGGCTCGCAGAGCGGCCCGCGCGACCAGGTTGAAAGTACCATCGCCGCCTGCAGCCACCAGTGAAGTTACCGGTCCGCGCTTCTGGAAATTCGGCGGCAGAAGCCGCCGTCCTCTTCGATGACCGCAGGCCGCTCTGGCCGTGTCGGCCAGTTCCAGCGCGCTGGAAGGTCGAATAACGGTGTATTGCCAACCCCGCTTGCGGACCGACCCGATCAGACGATCGATCGGATCGGACCGGTAACCGTGGGCGGATTCGTTCACAAGTATGCAGACGTGCGAACGCCGGTTTTTCTGACGATGTGGTCGTTGCATCCGCCTATTATAGTCAAAAACAGGCGGTATGGTAATATTAAATCATCGCTTAATGCCGACCACCAGTATCAAATGTGCGCCTCGCTAATGGAAGACGTTGCATTATGATTTTTCCAACTGAACAGAACCTCGGATTTCAAGATTGCTCCTGCCGCCTGGCCGGTATATGATTACTTTTATGATGGATACGGTTACATCCGGAGAATTGCCGCGGGCCGGAGTTCCGCGAGCGTGGTGGTTGCCGTTCGGGTTGCTGATTGTCGCCTATCTGCCCGCATTAGCTGACCTGGTCGGCGACTGGTATCATGATTCCAACTATTCGCACGGTTTCCTGATCCCGATAATATCCGGCTATCTGTTGTATCGTAAAAAAGGTATCATTGTCGAACGGATAAGCGGACCGGACAGAGCGGGTTTATGGATGGTGGCGGCCGGTCTGTTGCTTTTTATCGCGGCCAACGGAGCGGCTGAGTATTTCACTTTACGCTTGTCCCTGGTTGTTACTCTTTTCGGACTGGTATTTTACTTATTCGGGCGGCGGGTGATAAAGTGCTGTTGGTTTGAAATAGCCTTCCTGATTTTCATGATACCGATCCCCTACGTGATCTATTACGCGGCCACTTTTCCCATGCAGATTGTCGCTTCCAAAATAGCCGTCGGCCTGCTAAACCTGCTGGGCGCGGGTGCGGTTCGCCAGGGGAACATCATTCATCTGGGGGGGATTTCCCTTGAAGTGGCCGAAGCCTGCTCCGGGATACGGTCTCTTGTTTCGCTGGCGGCGCTGGGTGCGCTTTACGCTTACCTGTCGCTCAGGCATACTACGGGAAGGATCCTGTTGTTTCTGGCGACTGCTCCGATTGCGATTCTGGCCAATGTGGTCAGGGTTTTTGTGTCGTCGGTATTGGCCTATGCTGTGGCAATAGATGTTACTGTTGAGCCGATGCACACGATTATGGGATTGTCGGTTTTTGTCGTTGCGTTAATCATGCTGGCTGTGGCGGCCGCGATACTGAGAAGGGTGTTTGAATGAAAGCGGCCCTGATAAGTTCGCTTCTTATACTTATCGGAGGGTTGGCCGGTAATTTCTTCCGTTATGCCCGGCAGGCGCCGGATCGGCTTCCGGTCTTTGATAAAATCCCCTACGAACTGGCCGGGTACTATGGCCGGGAAAAGCGGCTGGCGGAATTCAACTATGTAATCCTGCAGGCGGACACCACTACTCTACGGTTGTATCGCAACTCGGCCGGCAACTACTACTGGCTGTTCATCGCTTATTTTGAATCACAGGAATACGGAAGTCAAATGCATTCGCCGCGTCACTGTTTGCCCGGCGGCGGCTGGCGGATTCAAAAGCAGCAGCCGTTTGAACTGAAGCTCGCCGACGGGAAAGTCAAGACCATAAACCGACTGGTGATAACTCAACCGAACTCCCGGCAGGTGATGTATTACTGGTACCAGACACGCGGGGGGGCGTTGATCGATGAATTCGATGTCAAGGTCGATCTGGCGGTAAACTCGCTGATGCTGCGTCCGACCGATGCCGCTTTCATCCGTCTGACCGTACCGGTGCTGAATGATGATTTCGCAGCGGCCGATGCCCGAGCCGTTGCTTTTCTCAGGCGGTTCCACGACCCTATTTTAGAAAGTCTGCCGTTTGACAATTAAGCTTGAACAAGGTATGACGTTCGCCTATAATCAGCTATGATCAAATCGCTTTTGAAACTGGCCCGTCCATCGCAATGGCTGAAAAACGGTGTTGTTCTGGCCGCTTTGATTTTCTCCGGGGAGGCTATTCACTCGGCGGTTACTGAAACGGCGGTAGCGGCCATGCTGATATTCTGCCTGTTGTCGTCGTCGGTTTATATTCTTAACGATCTTATCGACTGCGAGAAGGATCGCCGCCATCCGCTGAAAAAAGACCGTCCGATCGCTTCCGGCCGCGTGTCCAAATCCACCGCGGTGGTATTCTGCGTTATCCTGCTGGGGGCCGGATTGACCGGGGCCTGGTTTATCAACCGGGGACTCTTCGCTGTCAGTCTGGCCTTCTTTATGCTGAATTTGTCGTACAGTGTCTGGCTTAAAAATGTCGTTATCGTTGACGCTATGAGTATAGCGATCAGTTTTGTGCTGAGAGCGTATGCGGGAGCTTTGGCGATAGAAGTTCCGGCCTCGAAATGGCTGCTGATCAACACGTTATTTCTGGCTCTGTTTCTGGCCTTTGGAAAGCGCAGACATGAACTGGTTTTTCTGGAAGAAGAGGCCTCGTCGCATCGGACGATTCTCAGCCGGTATTCTCCTTACCTGCTTGATCAGCTGATAGGAGTAGTTACCGCCTCGGTGGCGGTAATTTATATGCTGTATACTTTCTCAGAGGAAGTGTCGTCCAAGCTGGGGACGGAGAATCTGGTGCTGACCATACCTTTTGTCATCTACGGGATTTTCAGATACCTGTATCTTATCCATAAGGAAGAACGGGGCGGGTCGCCGACCGATGTGTTGATAAGCGACCGCCCGATTTTGATAAATGTTATTTTATGGCTGGTGACGGTAGTCGCCGTGCTGTATTCGGCATGAGGGTTCATATGAAAAGGATATTAGCAGCTTGTCTTGTGGGAGTATTGTTGCTGGCGGTTTTCGGTTGCGGAAAAAAGGAACAGGAAACAGTCGAGATCGAGCCGGAACCGATACCGTACACGGGAGACTCTTTGTTGCCTCCCACGATGAAGGTATATGAGATCGAGCTGGCCGGTGAGGTTAAGAATATTCTGCCGGATCAGGCTCATGAGTTTCTGGGCGCTTCGGCATTCACCTATCGAGCCTATGATTTTGTCGGGATGTCTTCAACCGGTTATATCGTGGAAGGTGTCCCGGTTTCGGTGGAGATAGCCCAGTTTCCCACGATCGAGGATGCCTACGGTTTCTTCGCGCGCCACCAGAGGTTCGGAGTACAACTGGGCACGGTCGGCGCGGAATCGTTCGAGTCCGGCGACACTCTCTATTTTACAACCGCCGAGTATGTGGT
>JAJRTA010000131.1 GCA_024278515.1 Candidatus Zixiibacteriota bacterium | reverse complement strand
CCATTTCAGGTTTTCCCCAAAGCAACTGGCTATCATGTGCGGCTCCCACAATGGTTCCGATGAACACCGTGAGGTTGTGCTGTCGATTCTCGACACCATAGGCTGCACCCCGGAGCACCTTCAGTGCGGCTGTCACTGGCCGCTGGGGATGCAGGAAGCGATGGAGTTCCCGGTCAACGGTGAGGAGAATGATCCTGTCCGACACAACTGTTCGGGAAAACATGCCGGATTTCTGGCTTTGGCGAAGTTCACAGGTGAAGATCCGGCCGAGTATATCAACCCGGAAAGTAAAACCCAGCAAATGGTCAAACAAGCGGTCAGTGATTTCTGTAAATACCCGATTGATAAAATGCCGACGGCTGTCGATGGATGTTCAGCCCCGAACTTTCCTCTGCCGCTTGTCAATATCGCAAGGGCTTTCGGCAAACTGGCCGCCGCGGAATCCGGCGATCTCAAGACGGAAAAAGCTCTCATCCGTATTCGTGAGGCGATGCAGACATTCCCTGAGATGGTATCAGGGCGGAACCGTCTTGATCTGGATCTGATGCTGTCGTTCGAGCATAACATTGTCTGCAAAATCGGAGCTGAGGCTGTCGAGGGAATCGGCTTTGCCGATCCGCCTGTCGGGATCGCCGTCAAAATCCACGACGGCAGTTGGCGCGCCCTGGGTGCAGTAATAGTTGAGACGCTCAAGCAACTTGACATAATCGATAACATTGCGCATTTTTCAGGTATGAAGAAGCACGAGCAACCAGAGGTTCGTAACGTCCGAAAAATAACCACCGGGCGGATTGTGCCTTCGTTTGAACTGGAGAAAACCTGATGGCACGGTCATTTTTCACCACTCTGTCGCTTGTACATCTGGGCATTGAATATCATCGCCGCCGCGTAAAGGACGCCACCTGAGTTACTCTTTTTGATTGTTCGTTCGAGGCTTTGAACTTTCAAAAGGAGTGATTAAAAGTGAGAAAACGTCCACCAGCGGAACCTTACCGCATAAAGTCAGTCGAACCGATCAAGCTTCTGGTCCCCGAGGAGCGGCTGTATCGGCTGCGGCAGGCCAATTACAATGTTTTCAAACTCGATGGGTCCGATATTTATCTTGATCTGCTGACCGATTCCGGAACCGGGGCGATGTCGGCCAGGCAATGGGCCGCGTTGATGCTCGGCGATGAAACCTATGCCGGGGCGAGATCATTTCGCAATTTCGAGAAGACCGTCAAAGAAATATTCGGCAAACGTTTCCTGCTGCCGTGTCACCAGGGACGGTCGGCTGAGAACATGGTATTCTCGACAGTTCTGAAAAAAGGTCAGTACGTTCTCAACAACACTCATTTCGATACCACCCGCGGTAACACTCTGCACAAGGGGGGTATTCCGGTCGATCTGCCATGTCCGGAAGCGGATTCCGAGGAGTCGATCCCGTTCAAGGGAAATATGGACGTAGTGAAGCTGGAAGCGTTCATCCGGGAACACACTCCCGAACAGATCGCCATGGTGATTATGACAATCACCAACAACTCAGTCGGCGGCCAGCCGGTGTCGATGTCGAACATCCATGAGGTTTCACGCATCTGCCGATATTACCGGATCCCATTTTTTTTCGACTGCGCCCGTTTTGCCGAGAACGCGTTCTTCATAAAGCGGGATGAGCCGGGTTATCAGAATAAATCGATAGCCGAGATCACCACCGAAATGTTCGCCTGTTGCGATGGGGCCATGATGTCGGCCAAGAAGGACGGGCTGGCCAATATCGGCGGGTTTATTATTCTCGACGATGAGGAACTGTTCGGAAAACTTACCGAGATGCTGATCCTGATCGAAGGGTTCCCGACCTACGGTGGTCTGGCCGGACGGGACCTCGAAGTGCTGTCGGTCGGTTTGAAAGAAGTCATGGATTACGACTACCTCGATTTCCGGATCGACCAGGTAAAGTACTTCGGGGAGAAGATCAAGGAGGCCGGTATTCCGATCGTGGAACCGACCGGCGGGCATGCCGTGTTCTGCGATGCCGGTCAGTTGTTGCCGCATATTCCACCGGAGCAGTTCCCCGGTCAGAGCCTGACCGCGGCGTTTTATGTCGAAGGGGGAGTGCGCGTGGTTGAGATCGGTTCGCTGATGTTCGGCGGAGTCGATCCCAATACCGGTGAGAAAATGACCGCTCGTCGCGAGCTGGTGCGTATGGCCTTACCGCGAAGAGTCTTCACTAATTCGCATCTGGATTACATAGCGGCCACGGCCGAGCGGATCGTGGCGCGCAAAGAGAGCCTGCGCGGATTCGAGATCACACGCGAGCCGGTCTTTCTGCGTCACTTCACCTGTGATCTGAAAGCGCTCAACTCCGAGTCGGTAATGGTCGACGGCTGAATAGCTACCGCCGGAAAACCTCTTTGCCTCCGAGGAGGGTCATGTGTGCCCGGCCGGTCAGTTTCCACCCGATAAACGGAGTGTTTTTGGAAAGTGAACGGATATCCTTTTCCCGCACGGTCCATTTTTTGTCCGGGTCGATGATTGTAATATCGGCGGCAACTCCTTCCTGAAGCCGCCCCCCCGGAAGATTGAGGATCTTGGCCGGGTTGACTGTCATTTTTCGTATGACATCGGCCCAGCTTAAGTAACCCTTGTCGATAACATGCGTCTTGATCAATCCGAGCGTGGTTTCCAGTCCGATCATCCCGGGGGGAGCCAGGTCGAATTCGCAGTCCTTTTCTTCCATCGAGTGCGGGGCGTGATCGCTGGCGATGCAATCGATAGTGCCATCGACCAGGCCTTCAAGCACACCTTCCTGATCTTCTCTTGACCGGAGAGGCGGATTACACCGAAGACTGGTATTGAACTCTTTTCCGATCTCTTCATCAGTGAGTACCAGGTGGTGTGGTGTGACCTCGCAGGTGACACGTACACCTTCGGCCTTGGCCTTTCGGATGGCATCGACAGCCGCCCTGGTGGTTACATGCTGTATATGGAGCCTGCTTCCTGTCACCCGGCAAAGGGCGATATCCCTCTGGACCGCAATCTCTTCCGCCACCGGCGGCGCTCCGGCCATACCGAGCCGGGCCGACTGGTATGATTCGTTCATCACAGCACCGGCGACCAGGAATGAATCCTCAGCGTGTTGCATCACCGGGATATCGAACATGCCGGCGTATTCCAGGGCTCGCCGCATGATCTGCGGGTTCTGCAGGTAGCGGCCATCGTCAGATATAGCCACTGCGCCGACCTTGACCAGGTCGCCTATCTCTGATAGCTCGGTTCCTTCGGATCGTTTGGTGATCGCTCCGACCACATAAACGCGCGCGTCGGCATCCCCGGCCCGATCCTGCACGAATTTTACCGTTTCCTGGTTGTCGATGACCGGGTTGGTGTTGGGCATACAGCATACCGATGTAAACCCGCCGGCGGCGGCGGCCCGGCATCCGGAGAAGACCGTCTCCTCGTCCTCGCGGCCCGGTTCGCGCAGATGTACATGGATATCGATCAAACCCGGTACCACAAGTTTGCCGGTGGCATCTATTATCTGGTCTTTATCGAAGTTCTGCAACAACTTCGCCGACTTGCCCTCCGAAGATATTCTGGCCACCCTACCGTCTTTAATGAAGACATCCGCGATGCGCCCGAATCCGAGCTCCGGGTCAATTACGCGCCCGCCGGTGATGGCCAGATCGTATTTTTTGCTTGCCATTATTCGGTCTCTCCTTCCGTACGACCCGACAACAGGTACAACACAGCCATGCGTACCGCCTGACCGTTGGTTACCTGATCGAGAATAACCGAGCTTTTTCCATCAGCCACCTCCGATGTTATCTCCACCCCGCGGTTGATCGGTCCCGGGTGCATTATGGTATAGTTTTTGTTCAGCCTTTTGAGACGATCACGGTTAATACCGAACAACGCCGAGAACTCCCTTCGTGAAGGAAACAGACCGGACTGTTGACGTTCCGCCTGGATGCGCATGACATTGACCACATCGGCGCCGTCGAGAGCTTTATCCAGATCGGTATAAACATCGCACCCGAATCTCTCGACCTCGTACGGCATCAGAGTGGCCGGCCCGCATACCGCCACCGATGCGCCCATTGTCTTAAGTCCCCATATATTGGAACGAATTACCCGCGAATGTTTGACATCACCTATCAGAACCACCCGCAGGCCGTCGATTTTTCCGTACTTCTGCCGGATCGTGAACATATCCAGAAGAGCCTGGGTGGGGTGCTCATGGCAGCCGTCGCCTGCATTGATGATATTGGTGTCCATACACTGGGTCAAAAAGTACGGCGCGCCCGAGGAACTGTGCCTGACGACAGTCATATCTATTTTCATGGCCTCGATATTCTGCACCGTATCGCGCAATGATTCACCTTTCTTGACCGACGAAGTCGAGGTGCTGAAATTGACCGTGTCGGCCGACAAACGTTTCTCGGCCAGTTCGAATGAGATACGCGTCCGTGTCGAGGGTTCATAGAACAGGTTCAAAACGGTTATGCCACGAAGCGTGGGGACTTTCTTGATACGACGTTCTATCACCTCGCGGAAGGTGACGGAGGTATCAAGAATCAGTTCGAGGTCCTCGCGCGGTACGTTTTCCAGCCCCAGCAGGTGTCGTGAACTCAATCTGCTCATTTGTCACCTCCCGCATTTTTCTCCGTCCCGACACTCTTTCGCGACGCACTTTTTCCGGCCCGACGCTCAACCCTGACCTGATCGGCGCCGTCTTTTTCTTCGAGCTGTACTACCACCTGATCCGTTCTGGCGGTCGGGATGTTGGCCCCGACATAGTCGGCCTTGATCGGCAGCTCGCGATGTCCCCGGTCAACCAGCACCGCCAACTGCACCGTCCGGGGACGACCGAAGTCATTGATCTGGTCGAGCGCGGAACGGATTGTGCGGCCGGTGAAAAGAACATCATCGACTATAACCACGTTACGATCGACAAGATCGAACAGGATATCGGTTCGCTGTACAATCGGCTGGTCCAGCTTGGAGTGAACATCATCACGGTACAGGCTGATATCCATCAGCCCGACCGGGACTTCGATTCCTTCGAGTTTTTTGATAGTGGCGGCGATTCGTCGCGCCAACGGCGCGCCGCGGGTGAGTATTCCTATCAGCACCACACTCTCGGCGCCGGAGTTGTGTTCAAGGATCTCATGGGCGATCCGGGTCAGGGCGCGGCTGATTTTTTTGGCGTCCATTACGACGTCACTTCTGGCAGGCAAAGTTACCTCCTGTATCGGATAAAAAGCAAATGTCCGTTTTGCGCAGGATGAATGTTGATCGGGAAAAAGCGCAGATCATCAGCATGTTTTTCATCCTTTGGTGACCTCACCGGATCACCTTAAAAGGTTGATCTTTCACCCGCGGACCAGCTTTGGTCTCGATCGAATGAAAGGTGAACAATTCGGTCGTCCGATGATAACAGGTTTGAGCGTACAGTCAAGCGGCACGGATAAAAAAGTTGAATTAAATAATCAGAAACGGCTAAGATGGTTTCGAGACTATCCCGGCCAGCTCCGGGGTATCGAAAAACTTCTCTCTGGAGCGATACCGGATCGAGCCATTGCCTGAAAAGGCCAGGACTTGATCGGTCACAGCCTTGATAATCTCACCGTCATGAGTAATCACCATTATCCCAACCTGCTGTCGTCTCAGGTGGTTGCACAACCTGATAAACCGCCCGACTCCCTCCTGATCGAGCCCGCAGGTCGGCTCATCGAAAAGGACGAACCGGGGCCGCATCGACAAAACCGAGGCAAAGGCCAGCCTGCGCTTTTCTCCACCGGAAAGGCTGATCGGATCACGATCTTTGAACAACCCGGCCTCCAGTCCGGCCAGTCTGAACAGTGCGGTCAGTTCCGTTTCGGCCAGTTTGTGTCCGAAATTAGACGGTCCGAAGCCTATCTCCTCGGCGGCTGTCGGCAGGAAAAACTGACGTTCCGGTTGCTGAAACAGGGCTGTCACTCGTCCCCGAACCTGTTCAAATGATTGTTCCGCACTGTCGGCATCCAGATACATAATTCGCCCCGCGGTCGGTTTCATCAGGTTGCACATCAACTTAACCAGACTGCTCTTGCCGGATCCGGACGGCCCCACCACACCGACTGACTGTCCGGCAGAGAGAGAACAACTCAGGCGCTCAAAAATCTCCGGCTCCTCAGGGTAACCAAATGAAACATCTTTCACGGCAATTTGAACAAGCCGATCATCCGGTGACAGATCAAAGCCGGTCGCGACAGGCCGGGTGACTGTTTCCGGGTCAAACCGAAGAGCTGTCTTCAGGCACAAAGCGTGGTCGTGGAATATCCTCTCTGGCGGAGCATCGGCGACAATCCCTCCATCCTGCATGACAATCAAACGGCCATAGTTTTCAGCAATCTGACGGTATTGGGTAATACGAAGTTCGATCAGCCCGGGCGTGGACTGCCTCAGCCGGTGTAGTTCTTCCGCCAGAAACTGCTTGCCGGCCTGATCAAGAAAAGAATCCGGTTCGTCCAGAATAAGAATCGGCGGCCGGGACACCATCACCGAGGCCAGGGCTACCCTTTGTTTTTCACCGCCGGACAGTTCGCTGGTGAGTCGCTTGCGCAGATGCGTGATCCGAAAATGTTCGAGAGTTTCGCCAATGCGAACATCCATCTCATCGGGGGGAATACCGAGGTTTTCGAGGGCGAAAGCGATTTCTTTTTCGACCGTTACGGCCACCATCTGGTTGTCCGGATTCTGAAACAGAATCCCCACCGGCAGTTGGGTGTCATCGGTGACCTCAAGTTCCATCCGGCCCCCCTGCGGTTTGATCAATCCGGCCAGCAAAAGAGCCAGGGTCGACTTGCCGCAGCCGTTCGCTCCCATGATACAGACCGCTTCACCTTCTGAAACAGACAGACTCAGGTGGTTGAGCGCGGGACGCCGCTGTTGCGGGTAGCTATACGAAACATTGGTCAGCTTGATCAAAACTTAACAAAGCCTGCTATTAACGGTGATACCATACTACACTGTCCGAGGTCAATCTACCTCAGGATCAGGTTGGGAGCAAGCGGTTCGGGGATAATGCAGGACTATTGAGCCGGGAGCAGATCGCTGTCGGAGTTCAGGATCATCTCGATATAACCAACTCCGCGAGAACCGAAGTATGCTTCCGGCGCCGAGTAAAGTTCATCATCGAGAGCGTCAGGAAGTGAAATAAACCGGTAGCCCCGCTCCTCGAGCAGGGTCAACATATCATCAAGAAACTCGGCGTTCAGCCGGTTGGCGCGCAGGAGCAGAATCTGACGGCATTTTCTCTTCAAGACCTGCTGCGCCAGTCTCTCGGCATGTTCGACCTGGTCGATAAAATGTTCCAGGTAATCATTTCGGATGCTGAGATAATCAGCCGAATCGGCGTCATCACCGAGTTTTTCCAGCGATAAGTTGTAGAGGTAGTCTTCAAGGACAATCGTCGCGTGGGCGATGAAAATATCATTGGCCGCGAGGTATCGTTTGACCTCCCTTTTGGATTCGACATCGTTGCCGTAGTGAAGAAACGGGTAACGGAAGAACCTGAGTTTCTGGCCGAAACCGGAGAGCATAGGTTCAAGAGCGTTGTGACCTTCGGACAAATCCTGAATGAACTGCTCCCAGCCGAGCTTGTGCAGGTCCTGATGGGTGTTGGTCAGGCTCCCGAGGATGTGCCCATCGTTCAGCCACTCCCCGAGGATATCGTAAGCGCCGTCAATCCGGCTTCCCACCACGAACCCGGCCGCCCTGACTTCATGCTTTTTGAGCGCGGCCAGAAGCTGCTCGGAGATTTCGCGGGGATCGGCATCGCCAAAACCGGATGCGACCGGCAGTTCATCAAAAGTGATACATATCTGCCTGTTTTTCTTTTCCCCTGATTTCCCCTTTTGAGCAGTGGAAACTGTAAACAATACCGGTATCAGAAACAATGACAGCAGGAGACAGATCGAGGCGGCAACTCTGAATCGACGCAGTTTTTTCATTTTCTGCCGGCTTTTTTCATGGCGTAGACCATCATCATGTTTGTTTTATGAGGTACGTTGAAAGGAACCCCGCCGGTCAGGATCATATTTTCACCGCGCTCGGCCAGTTTGTGCTGACGGCAGATTCCGGTCGCGGTGTTGATCATTTCTTCAAACGATTTGGGCGGTTCCGCCTGCACCGGATAAACGGAACGACAGAGAGTGAGCTGGTTCATCAGGTGCTGGTCCGATGTCACCGCGACAATCGGCTGAGGCGGAAACAGCTTGGAAATAAGCATGGCGGTGAAGCCGGAGCCGGTGTAGGCCAGTATAACCCGGGCGTCACACTGGGCGCGGCAATGTTTGACCGCTTCGGCAATGGACAAGGCGATTTCGTTACGGGCTTCGGGGATATCTTTATCGAGAGGAGGAACGGCCGCTTTTTCGGTTGTCTCGATCACCCTCGTCATGGTCTTGACCGCTTCCAGCGGATATTTCCCTGCCGCGGTTTCCGCCGAAAGCAT
>JAJRTA010000130.1 GCA_024278515.1 Candidatus Zixiibacteriota bacterium | reverse complement strand
CATTTATCTTGAAAACTCTCCGGAGGCGGTAACAGCGGTATTCGGCGCCCTGATAGCCGGTGGTGTTTTTTCGGTGGTAAACCCTTCGACAAAAGCAGGTAAGCTCGAGTATATCATCAGAAACTGTCAGCCGGCGTGTATTGTGTCCGACCTGTTCAGGAACCCGCTGGTGACTGAGCTTCAGGAGAAGGTCACGATCCCTGATGTTATTTACGTTGACGATGAGCAATCGGGCGGACATCTGTTTGCCGATTCAGCCGATGATCAGACAACGATTCCTGACATACGCATGATCGATCTTGACCTGGCCTCGATAATCTATACTTCCGGCTCCACCGGTGACCCCAAAGGGGTAACCATGACGCATCGCAATATGGTCAGTGCGGCGAGGTCGATTACAACCTATCTGGAGAATAAGGAATCCGATATAATCCTGTCGGTTCTGCCGATGTCATTTGACTACGGCCTGTATCAGGTTTTGATGACCTTCCTGTTCGGCGGTACGATAGTATTGAAAAAGAAGTTCGGCTACCCGTTTCAACTGATAAAGGAACTGGATAAATTCCGGGTGACCGGGTTTCCAACTGTACCCACTATGATGGCAATTCTGCTTAAACTTGGGAAACCGGAACCGGTTGACTTGTCTTCAGTCAGATATATCACCAACACCGGCGCTGCGCTGCCGCCCAGCTATATTGACCGGATTAAAAAAATCTTCAGTAAGGCGCGTATTTATTCCATGTACGGGCTTACCGAGTGCAAACGTGTTTCGTATCTTCCGCCGGAGATGATCGAGGAAAAACCGGAGTCGGTGGGAATCCCGATGCCGAATACCGAGGTCTATGTGCTGGACGAGAAAGGACAACCGAAGTACCGGAATGCGACCGGTGAGCTGATTGTGCGGGGATCGAATGTTATGCAGGGGTACTACAATGATCCGGAAGCAACCAGGGCCGTTCTCAGGACCGGTCCGAATTCAACGGAAAAGGTTCTGCATACCGGTGATATGTTTTACATAGATAAGGACGGTTTTCTGTACTTCAAAGGGCGGATGGATGACCTGATAAAATCACGGGGCGAGCGTATTGCGCCCAAAGAAATTGAAAATGTTCTGTACGGTCTGGATGATATTGTGGCGGCGCGGGTTTCACCGGTGCCGGATGAAATTCTGGGGAATGCAATAAAAGCGGAAGTAGTGCTTGTTGAAGGATCTGATTTGACCGAAGAAACTATTATGAATCACTGTCGGAAGCATCTGGAAGAACTGTGCCTGCCGAAGATACTGGAGATCGTGCCGTCGCTTCCGATTTCCGCTTCGGGAAAAGTAAAGAGGACCGAATGAACCGAACGGCTGACGAAAATAACAAATTGCGCGAGGTCCGCTGATGTGCGGGATTGCGGGATATCTAAGACTCGACGACTCTGTTGTCATGCCGGACGAGTCGTTGATAGGCCGCATGGCCAACAGCCTTCGTCACCGTGGTCCGGATGAATTCGGCGTCTATATCGATGACTACTGCGCCCTGGGTCATTCCCGGCTGTCGATAATCGATCTTGCCTCCGGCTCGCAGCCTTTGAGCAACGAGGATGATTCGCTCTGGATAGTTTACAACGGTGAAGTTTTCAACTACATCGAGTTACGCTCGGAGCTAAAGCAGGCAGGGCACCGGTTTCGCACCCATTCCGACACCGAAGTCATCCTTCATGCCTATGAGGAATGGGGGCGAGGCTGTCTCGATCGGTTCAACGGCCAGTTTGCCTTTGCGATTTATGACAAGAACCGTGGGGCCATCTTTATCGCCCGCGACCGCCTGGGGATTCGTCCGGTTTTTTACACCGTTCATAATGGCCGGTTTATTTTCGGCTCCGAGATCAAGGCGATTTTTTGCGATCGGTCGGTTCCGCGCAGGCTCGACTATAAGGGCCTCGATGAAATCTTTACCTGGTGGACCACCTGCCCGCCGCGCACCGCTTTTGAACGGATTAACGAGCTTTCGGCCGGTTGTTATGTCGAAGTATGTAACGGCGAAATCAAGACCGGGCGATGGTGGGAAATGAGTTTTCCGACCGAGTTCGACCGTGGACGGTCGGCCGAGTCGTGGGCCGAAGAGCTGCATGAATTGCTGGTCGACGCCGTAAGGTTGCGTCTGCGGGCTGATGTTCCGGTCGGGGCGTATCTTTCCGGCGGGCTTGATTCATCGGCGACGACGGCGCTGATCAAGCATTTTACCGATACCAGAGTTGAGACGTTCTCGATTGCGTTCCAGGACAAGGCTTACGACGAGTCGGCGTACCAGGTGGAGATGGCCGAGCATCTCGGTACCAACCATCACCAGGTCAGTTGCACTTACCATGATATTGCAGGCAATTTCCCGAATGTTATCCGTCACACGGAGCGTCCGATCGTACGTACCGCTCCGACTCCTTTGTACATGCTTTCAGCCCTGGTCCGTAAGCATGATTTCAAAGTTGTGCTGACCGGTGAGGGAGCGGATGAGATTTTCGGCGGCTATGATTTGTTCAAGGAGACGCTTATACGCAGGTTCTGGTCGCGCCGGATCGACTCGCCATGGCGGCCCCTGTTGCTGCGTAAGCTGTATCCAACACTGCCGCTGTCACCGGGACGCGCCCGCTTCTATCTTGAGACATTTTACAAGGCCGGTCTGGCCGATCCGGAGGCGTGGACATTCTCTCACCAGCCGAGGATCAATACTACCATTAAACTCAAGGAATACTTTACCGAGGATGCTCAAAAGCGAATAGGCGGTCATTCATCGGTCGATGCCTTTGGTGTTGATCTGCCGGAGCGATTCGGCGACTGGCATCATCTGGTGCGGGCCCAGTATCTGGAAGTGAAATCACTGCTCTCCGGTTACCTGTTGTCTTCGCAGGGCGACCGGGTTGCCTCGGCCAACTCGGTCGAGGGGCGGTACCCGTTTCTGGATCATCGAGTAGTCGAGCTGGGTGCGCGGATTCCGCCGTGGCATAAACTGAGAGGATTGAACGAGAAAGCAATCCTGAAAAGGGCGATGAAAAAAGAGCTGCCTGCCGCTATTCTTTCGAGAGTGAAACAGCCTTATATGGCGCCGGACTCCAACAGTTTTTTCTGCGAGAATCGTCCGGACTATATCGATGAACTGCTCTCGGAGCAGGCTCTGGCCGCTGCCGGTGTGTTCAAACCGGAGGCGGTGGCCAAACTGAAAAGCAAATGCGCCCGGCTGTCTCATGCCCACCTGTCGTTCAAAGACAATATGTCGTTTATCGGGATTCTGTCGACCCAGTTGCTGGTAAGCCTGTTTCTGGATGATTTCAGGCCTGCGGAGACGCTGACTCGTGAAAACTTCAGCCGGTTTTATGATTTCCGGGGTCAGCCGAGCCGTAAGGTTTAATCGTTCTTGCCTGAATATGGGGTTTACTGTAAATAGGATCTGTCGATAACATTATAAGGTATTGTTTTCGACTGATTTTTGATAATTAAATGGAGGATGGTCGGTTGGACGTTCGAGCAGCTTTGAGAGAATTCATTGTCGATAACTTTATGATGGGACAGGATGCCGCTTCGCTGTCTGATTCCGGTTCATTGCTGGAGCTTGGTATAATCGATTCCACCGGTGTTCTGGAACTGGTCGGTTTCCTTGAGGAGACATGGCAGATTACGGTTGAGGATGACGATCTTATCCCGGAAAACCTCGATTCAATCGACAATCTTGTGTCATACGTCGAGCGGAAAAAAGGCTCATAACCGTACCTGACCGGTGCTTACAGACAAGCTCAGGCCGGATGCAAAGGATTTTGAAAATGTAACCGAGATGAAAACCTTATCTCGGTTTTTTGTGTTGGTATTTGATGTTTATCATGCCCCATTTTGTAGTTGCCGGAAAGAGGCGGCTACGGTAGGATTAGTTGTCTGAAAAACGGCACGGCCAAGATTATGATCAGAATGATACTGAAAAGAGTTCTTTTGTTTTGCGGTATACTGGTCAGTCTGCCGTTGATTTTGATTTGCTGGCTCGAAGCGGCGATTATGGGCAAAGAGTACGAACGTATTTTCGGCGCCTGCAAAGAAATAGTCTCGCTGGTGCCGACCATTGTCGGTCAGTATGTCAGGCTTGGTTTTTACTTCGCTACCTGCCGTAAGGTCTCGCCGGATGCCTGCTTTATGCTGGGGAGCATGTTGTCACACCGCAATGTCAGCGTGGCCGCCGGGGTGGTGGTTGGAGTGTATACGATTATCGGTTGCGCCGATATCGGCCCCAACGTACTGTTCGGCGCGCGGGTTTCGGTGCTCAGCGGTAAGTACCAGCATGGGAAACCGGAAGAGCGGACAGCCGATGAGACCGCTGCCGCACAGTATGACCTGATTACTATCGGAGCCAACAGCTGGATCGGGCAGGAGGCGGTGATTATGGCCAATGTAGGCGAAAACTGCACCATTTCGGCCGGGGCGGTGTTGTATAAAGATGCGCCGGACAATTGCACGTTTATGGGCAATCCGGCCAGGAAAGTAAACCTGTAAAGTGTGCGTGTAAAGCAGACTGAATAAAACTGACAAGGAGTTTGATAATGCGGTATTTCTGGATATTGGTTATAGCCGGTTCAATAGCCCTCAACATCGTGGCGGTATGGGCATATTTCAATTATGTCAAGTACGGCGGCAATCCGCTGGGTGATATCAAACGCAAACTGACCGGCACCACCACACAAGCAGCCCCGGGAGTGCCGTACGCGGAAGAGAATGCCGAACTGCTGGATCAGATCGAGCGGGGGGAAGCGGATTCGTCACGGGTTGTCTTTCTGGGCGCTTCGATAACCCAGCGCTGGGATTTCGACAAATTCCTCCCGGAGTTTCCTATAATCAACCGTGGTGTCGGCGGCCAGTTGGTGCCGGGTATTCTGGCCCGCTACAAAAGGGATGTCCTCGATCTGAAGCCGAAAGCAGTCATTATCAAGTTCTGCTCGATCAATATCCGGCCGGAGATGCCCGGTAAAGTGCTTAAGGACGGCATGTCCATGCTGACTCAGTTGGCCGAGGCGAATGGAATTATACCGATTGTGTCGACAATCATCCCGGCGGGAAAACCGGAAGCACGGATCGGTGATTATTCTGTAGCCGACAGCCTGGCCGAATTCAACCGCTGGGTGCGTCAACTGGCGGCCGATCATGATTACCCGCTGATCGATTTCGCCGAGGCGATCGGCGATGAAAACGGTTTCCTGCCGCGAGACTGCTCGGTTGATCCGGTTCACTTGAACGATAAGGGCTACCGGATCGTTTCCGACGCGGTCCGTCCGGTATTGAAGAAGGTGCTGGGAAAAGAATAAGCGCACAGACTTCATACTATTTTGTTATTTCGAACCTGGTCCGGTCCCGGTTTTCTTCACAACCCGTTATTCCGGGTTTGAGGGCATGTTGAAAAATCCTGCTTATGTTGTGCCCGGTTTTGAACAGCCTGAAAGTGTGTTTGAGACCCGGCATAGAAATCCGTGTCGGACAATAGCGTTGGGTCACACGAATTCGTTGTCACGAATCCGCAGGACCCATCGCAACAGAAAAAGAAACTTTTTCAACAGGCCCCTTGATCCGGCATCTATTCACACACACGAAATAATGAGTTGCCTGTATCAGGTTATTGTTGGCACATGAGACATACGCCAACCACAAAACAAGAATAGCAGCTGCTCAGAACAACTTGCAGGTTTCGACTCTCAGCCGGCCACAACACAGTCCGTCATTCTGGCGAAAGCCAGAATCCAGTCTTCGAGAATAGCATTGGTTTTTTTATGTACAGTGGATTTCCCGTCTGCTGCACCCGAAATCCGGTTTCTCTCTCAATATTATTCCGGAATTGCCCCGGAGTCCAGGTACATTTGTTTTCTGGATGCTGAATCTAGTTCAGCATGACGGAAAATAGAAATAGATGCTGAATCAAGTTCAGTATGACATGAAATAGAAATAGATGCCGGGCCAAGTCCGCATGACACGAAGTAGAAACAAATACCGGGTCAGGTTCGGTGTGACGGTGTGTGAGCTATAATCGCAACCACGTTATGTTCTGTTCTTTTTCATTTGTGCCCGGAACTCTTTGTAATGTTCAAGATATTCGGCCAGGCGTTTCTCGCGGCCTTCCCTGTTCGGATGATAATAGCTGCGGCCGACAAGTTCGTCCGGAAAATACTCCTGGCTGGTGATGCCTTTTTCAAATTCATGGGCGTACTGGTAGTTGCGACCGTACCCGATCTCTTTCATCAGCGAAGTGGGGGCGTTGCGCAAATCCAATGGAACCGGCAGGGAACCTTTCTCCGAGGCATCCTTTTTGGCGGAACTGAACGCAGTGTACACCGAATTCGATTTGGGCGCGCAGGCCATGTAAATCACGGCCTGGGCGACAGCCAACTCTCCTTCCGGGGAACCGAGAAAGTGATATGAGTCGCGCGCGTTGAGGGTGAGGGTCAGGGCATACGGATCGGCCAGCCCGATATCTTCCGTTGCGAAACGCACCAGCCGGCGAATGATATACATCGGATCCTCGCCTGCTTCGAGCATCCGGGCCAGCCAGTACAGCGAGGCATCCGGGTCACCCCCGCGGATGGTTTTGTGCAACGCCGAGATCAGGTTGTAATGTTCCTCACCCGCTTTGTCGTAGAGCGAAAGGCCCTTCTGATGGACCTGTTTGAGGTCTTCGAGAGTGACCGGTCGTCCTTTTTCGACATAAGTCGCCACCGCTTCCAGAAGCGACAGACCGCGCCGGGCATCACCATCCGCCGCAACTGCGATAAACTCGACAGCTTCATCGTCAAGGGAGACCTGTCCTCCGAGGCCGCGTTCCTTGTCGTGGATAGCTCGTTTGATCAGAGTGCGGATATCGTCAGGTGTGAGTCGCTCAAGGACATAGACACGCATTCGGGACAACAGCGCCGAGTTGACTTCGAAAGATGGGTTCTCGGTAGTCGCACCGATCAGAACAATGTCACCCGACTCGACATACGGCAGGAAAGCGTCCTGTTGAGCTTTGTTGAAACGGTGGATTTCGTCAATAAAAATGTAGGTGCGGCGTCCGGACATTTTGAAATAGTTGCTCGCTTTGGAAATGACCGCTTTGACTTCCCTGATGCCTGAAGTGACTGCCGAGAAAGGCACAAACTGGCCCCGGGTCGTTTTGGCTATCAATTGCGCGAGCGTTGTTTTACCGGAGCCGGGCGGACCCCACAGGATCAGCGAGCCGACCTGATCACGCTCGATCGCCTGACGAAGGGGTGTACCGGCTCCGAAAATCCGTGACTGCCCGACAAACTCATCAACCGTACGGGGACGCATCCGATCGGCCAGAGGGGCGTTACGGTGTGTCGACTTTTCGTCGGATACTGCTTCCTTCTCGAAAAAGTCCATGGACCAATATACGAGGGTCTTTAACATGGCTCAATCACAAATTGCCGCCTGAATGGTTTCGTTGTTTCAAGGCTCTTAGATCAAAGAGAAGGCAGTCAAACAGTTACTTGACAAACCGGTGGGGTTGCGTAGTTTGGCGCTCTGATATGGAAACAGGATTCTTAGTCAGTAAAGCAGACTCGCCGGAATCAGTCTTTGCACTTTTGGCCGAACAGGCCGGGTCGGTGTGGCTCGATTCGACACTCTGTTTTGACGACCGGGGGCATCATTCGTTTACGGCCCATCAGCCTGTTCTCGATATCGCTCTTGAGGATGGCCGGGTGATAATGCGCCGCCCGGGGGAACAGCTGAAGATACTTCCCGGTGACAGAATATGGGATGAACTCACGAACCTGTGGGCAGACAGAAAATATTTTTCGGTCGGTTATATTTCGTACGAAGCGATGTCCGGGTTTCTGGGTATGGAACCGCGGCGTAATGAGACGATTCCGCCGGTGCGGTTTCTCTTCTATCCTGTCGTTCGACGGTATGACTGGAAAGAGAGTGATACTATTCCCGTATCTGATGGCTACCCAGGCGCGGTGAACTCGTTCGCAAAGTTTTTGACCTCGCGGTCAGATTATCTGCACGCAGTCCGTCGGATAAAGAACCATATCCGCGAAGGTGATATTTATCAGGCGAATTTCACTACTCGAATTGATGTCGAGTGTGACCTGGCGCCGTTTGATGTTTATCGTCGTGTGCGGTCGCTGAATCCTTCGCCCTATAGCGCTTATCTCAATTTCGGTGATTACCGGCTGTTGTCGACCTCACCGGAACGGATGTTTCTGAAACAAGGGAAACGTATTACAACCGGTCCGATCAAAGGGACTACCGCGGCCGGTGCAGACCATACCGAAAGATTTCAAAATACGAAAAGGCTTTTGAGTTCGGCTAAAGACCGGGCCGAACTGCTGATGATTGTTGATCTGGAGCGCAACGACCTGGGCCGGGTGGCGCGGACCGGCTCGGTGCGGGTGGATCATCTGTTCAGGACGGAACAGTATTCCTCGGTTATTCATCTGGTAAGCGATATTTCCGCAGAACTGGAGGAGTATGTTACGATGAAAGATATCCTGCAGGCGCTGTTGCCGGGGGGATCGATAACCGGCGCGCCTAAAAAGCGGGCAGTGGAGATCCTGGCTGAGCTGGAAACACAACCGCGGTCGGTTTATACCGGTTGTATCGGGTATGTTTACGGGGATACGGCTGATTTCAATATAGCGATTCGTACCATGATCTACCGAGAAGGGAAGTACCAGGTTTATGCCGGTGGTGGAATTGTGGCGGACTCCGACCCCGGAGCGGAGTACGACGAGATGCTGTTGAAGGCGCGCAATCTTCTGCGAGCGCTGGGTGTGCAGGAAGGGAATACGGCGTGCTAAAAACAATTACGACGATCAACGGTCGTTTTCGTGACTATAAAGATGCGAAGATTTCTGTGTTCGACAACTCACTGTTGTACGCCGAGGGATTGTTCGAGACTTTTCTGGCGATCGATGACCGGGTGATCTTTGTCGATGAGCATATCAGGCGTCTTTATCGCGGAGCCGGGGTCACCGGATTGCAAATACCGGTTGACCCGGATCGTCTCAAACACTGGATGAAGAAAACGGTGCGGGCGCATCCGGACCGGATAACCAAGCTCAGGCTGACTCTCACCTCGGGTGAAGCAGCTCGCTGGGTAGGCCGTCAGGGGAGGCCTCAGGTAATCCTGAGCGCCTCACCGCACGAAATGCCGGTGAAGCCGTTTAAGCTTCAGGTGTCGCGTTTTCGAGTCGACCAGAAATCGGTATTCCGGCGGATCAAAACGCTATCGTATGCAATCCATGCCGCCTCGTTGGCTCGGGCGCGGAAAGCCGGGTGCGATGACGCTCTGATGCTGAACCAGGCTGACAAAGTAGCCGAGGTTACATCGGCTAATGTATTCTGGGTGAAGAACGGCCGTATTTACACGCCGCCTGTTTCATCCGGTTGTCTGGAAGGGATAACGCGCAAAATTGTCATGCGTGAGGCCCGTAAGCTGGGTTACAAAATACGCGAGCAGAACTGCAGTCTTAGCCAGTTGTATCGGGCGGATGAGTTCTTCATTTCCAGCTCGCTCAAACTGATAGCGGCTGTGGCTTTGGTGAAAGAAGGGCGACACAGCCACCGTTTCACCCCGGGACCGGTTACAGCCGAGCTGGCGTCCTGTTTCCATAAACTGGTCGGCCTCGACTGATACGAATCTCACAGTTCAGCCTGTTTTTGTTTGACTCTATTTGAGGGCAAGGTCTATCTTTTTGTGAAAACTGATGGGTTCTTAATAAAGGTATTATAATGAAAAAAATGATTCTGACTGGGATATTCTGCCTGCCGGCTTTTTTGCTTACCTCGACCAGCATTCTGGCTCAGAGAAACTTCAACGATGCGCAGACCAGTCTCTATGATATTCCGCCTCGCTGGCTGGTGGATATGCCGACAGCCGGTACTCTGCCGAGGGCTTCGTACTCGGTCGGGATACGGTTCTACCCGAACGGAGGGACTCATGCACTTACCAATATCGGTTTG
>JAJRTA010000129.1 GCA_024278515.1 Candidatus Zixiibacteriota bacterium | reverse complement strand
TGAGCTTGTCTTCGGATGGTATTATTTCCGGGACACCACCGATTCAGCAAACAATCACTTTCACCGCTACGGTTGTCGATATTACCGGCAGTTCTGATGATCAGCAATTCACCTTTGCCATTACCGAAGGCTGGTATTGCGGGGATATCAACGCCAGCGGTAGTCCGGACCTGGACATTGCCGACCTGGTGTACCTGGTCGACTACATGTTTAACAGCGGTCCGCCTCCGCCGTTTTTGGCGGCGGCCGATCTTGACGGGACCGGTGAAATCGATATCGCCGACCTGGTTCTGCTGGTTGACTACATGTTCAACAGCGGCCCCGCGCCGACCTGTTCGCAGGCGGTCAAATGATCGGCTTTCGACAGAGCCGACCTTTCTGTTAGCTTCACGGGCCTGACTTTCAAAGTCAGGCCTGTTTTTTTTGGGCAGGCAACCCCCCAGGGTGAGAAAAAGTCAGAGGCAGGCTATTGGTCGTCAATTCCATCCGGGTCGTTGATGCTCTGCATCATTCTCTGGGCAATCGACCTGTGCAGGATAGTCTGTACAATATCCGATACTCCCGTAAGAAGTATCAGTTTCTGATAGTGGTAGAAGCCGTACTTGATGACCAGTTTACCAACCAACTCGTCTGCAAAACTTGACGAGATTACGCCTATTCCTTCAAAATCCAGGACAATACGGGAAGCCCCTTGAGAGATCAGGTTGACAATGTGATTCCGTAGTCGCTCAGCGGCAATACGTGTACCGGTCCCTTCAGCATGTTCTGTTACCGAGACTCTATGTTCGTTATTATCCAGTTCATGCGCTTCAAGTTGCAGGTTAATCGGTTTGTATCCACCCAGTGCTTTCGGGAGGTCTATCGGGCTGTTCGTATCCAACTGAAAGTCCACAATGGTTCCTTCATGTTGGCGGTCGATGATTGGCAGTTTCTCGTAATTATCTATCTTGCCGGTCTCGCGTATTATTAAAGATCCGTGGCCGCTGGTTATTGTCATTCGTCCGGAGTTTGCCAGAACTATACGAAACAAGCCCCATAAACCGTTTCCCTGGTGACTGGATTTATCTCTAGTCACACCCTCCTTCAGGGCCAGGGTTATTGCATCGACGTGGGTTTTGGGTTTATACTCAGTTTTGCGCAGAGAGTTGAATATCCCAATCCCTGTATCTGCGAGGCAAATAGCTACCCGAGGGTGTTCACGATGAATCTGAACCATAATGAAACCTTCCGATGTGTCGGCGTGCTGAAGAACATTGTCCATTATTTCGCTTAAGCACCATCCGAATGACTCGATAACGCCTTTCTCACACTCAACTCGATGGCTGAGGTTGTCGATAAAAGCATCGCTCAATCGGTGAACACCGATAGCGTCATTAAACTTCCATACTCTGGAAAGGCACTCAGATGATTGATCGATGATATCCTGTCTGGCTTCCAAAGGTTTATCGAAATGTGCAAGGTTCAGATAATCTGATTCATTTTCTACGGTTATCTCGACTCCATCGGATCGGAAATAATCCACGATGGCAGCCATTGGGACGCAGGCATTGGGAAACACCCTGACTTCCGGGCCTACGTACAAAGTTAATTCTTCGTAGCCGAGTTTGTTTACAGCATACTTGAGTACTCTCAGGAAATCACTCACCGCTTTAGGATGTGCCAGGGATAATATAGAAATATAATTGTCTGCTCGCTTTACATTCAGGCGATGCACCCCATGCCCGGACCGCGACTTGTGGTTTCTATTCTTTCTGTTCATCTTTCTTTATATTATCCTGACTCAGACTGCAAGTGACGGAGCCAAACCCCACTATAAAACATAACGTGATATTATTTGTCAACGAACCAGGAAGCTTTCTCAAAAAAACTTGCCCGACTGTTTGAATATTCCCCAATTTGCTGAGTATGATCTCAGAAGGGAACGACAAAACGATGGATACCGACATGGCTCTGGTGACAGAAATCAGAAAAGGTGACAAGAAAGCGTTTGCCGAGTTGGTCGAACGTCATAAGAAGACCGCTTTTCGTATTGCCCTGGGCCTGGTCGGCAACAAAGACGACGCCTTCGATATCTCACAGGAAGCATTTCTGAGGGTCTACCGTTCGGCTTCCACCTACGATGAGAAACAGCCATTCCAGCCCTGGTTCTATACGATTATCGCCAACCTGAGCCGGACGTGGCTTCGTCGCCGGTCGCGCCGTGAGAACAGGATGGTTGACCTGGATGATGTTTCGTGGCTTCTTGTGGATAACCGTACCCCGGAGGCGGCGGTGATCAACAAGGAGAAGGTTGCTGATCTCAGGCAGGCGCTTAAAGAGCTGTCGTTTGAAGATCGCGAAATAATCATGCTCCAGCATTTTCGGGGGATGTCGTACGATGAGATAGCTCAGCTTTTGTCAATTCCCAAAGGAACGGTGATGTCACGACTCTACTATGCTCGCAAAAAGTTGGCGGGCCTGATGAGGCTCAAAAATGGTGAAAAATAGGCGCGAAATGCTGGCCGGCTATGTCGACGGCGAGCTGTCGGATGAGGAAAGGCAGGCTTTTGAGGCCGCCCTGGCTCAGGACCCTGAGCTTCGAGCGGAGCTGGAAGAATTCAAAAGACTTCAGGAGGTAACCGGGGTTATGCAATACGCGGATCTGCCCGACGAGGTATGGGATAACTACTGGCAGTCGATCTATCGCAAAACCGAGCGCGGGTTCGGCTGGATCCTGCTTTCGCTCGGTGCGATCATTCTACTCTGTTTCGGCCTGTACGAAGTAATGAGGGAGCTTTATGTCGATTCCCAAATACCGCTCTGGGTCAAAATTGGTGTTACTGCGGGTGGGGTCGGCTTTATAATTCTGCTTGTGTCATATATCCGGGAAAGGCTTTTTGCCTATAACCGAACCCGCTACAAAGAGGTTATAAAATGATCGTAACAAGTTGTGAGCATATTGCCGGTAAAAGAATTGTCAAAACGATAGGTCTGGTGAAAGGGAATACGATCCGTGCCCGTCATGTCGGACGTGATATCGGAGCGTTTTTTCGTAATATCGTGGGGGGAGAGGTGGTCGAGTACACCAAGTTGATGGCCGAGGCGCGTGAGCAGGCGTTTGACCGAATGGTCGATGACGCTCAGTCCAAAGGAGCCAACGCCATCATAATGGTCCGTTACTCGACATCGGCGGTAATGCAGGGTGCGGCCGAACTTTTGGCCTACGGTACTGCGGTTGTCGTTGAAGACGCGTAGTCATACCTACCTTTGCATTGATCCGCAAGTTTTATGGATACCGCCGGCAGGGTCAGCAGCTTCTTGACATAGTATGTTCGCGGCGTTTATTCCCAATGTGACAAACATCACAACAGGAGTCGGAAAGGCCGCTCGATGGTGGAGGCTGTCTTATCCGTATTTATTTATCATAGCCTGCTACCTGCTGGCGCTGATTTGTTATGCTCTGTTCCGGTTAGCTTTTCTCATATACTTCAGGGATGAAATCTCGGGGGCCGGTCCGGGGGAAATACTTACAGCGTTTGCCGTCGGCATCCGGTTTGATCAGATTACAATTCTGTATAGTCTGCTTCCGATTCTATTGTTCGGCCCCTGGGTCAGTTTGGCCAATCGGCCGGTGCGATGGTCTGTTGTCGGATACCTGACATTGATTTTTTCTTTGCAGTTTATTCTTCTGATGATCGATATCCGTTTCTACGAAACATTTGGGTCTCACCTGAATTTTATGGCCTACGAGTATCTCAACACCACCGACGAGGTCTGGTACCTGGTTTCCACCGTGCCCGGTTTTTGGGTGTCTGTCATTATCTGGCTTGTTCTGACCGTTGCCTTTGGTTTCCTGTTGGTACGACTTGCAGGCTCCATCGCGAAGAGGGTTCATCGTTATTCATGGATCGGGCAGGCGGTTTGGATGACTGTCTTTTTCGCTCTCTTTTTTCTCGGTATCCGGGGGAGAGTCGGACTGGCGCCGATCGACTGGGGCGCGGCCTATTTCAGTCAAAACGACTTTATCAACCAACTTTCACTAAACGGTGTCTACACTTTAGCGCGCAACTATACCGAACGTGACGGTGACTTGAGGTTATCGGTCATGTCGGAATCGGAACGATTCCCGTTCATTGAGTCTTCGGACGCGCTTGATACTGTTCAGGTCATGCTCTATCAGGAAAGCGATGAGTGGCTCGCTCCCGAACAAAGCCTGAAGCGTTTTTCGACCAGCCGATCCTCTCCTGATATTATGAACCTGAATGTTATAATCGTTCTGCTTGAGAGTTGGTCGGCTCGCAATACCGGTGCGCTGGGATCGGTTCATGATCTTACGCCGCATTTCGACGCCGCGTCGGAGAAAGGGACCCTGTTTACCCGTTTCTACGCCTGCGGCATACGAACGAGTTTCGGGATGACGGCAGTGCTTGGTGCGTATCCATCGATTCCTGGTCGCAGTATTGTCGGCCGCTATGATGCCCCGCATCCTTTTTTGACCATCTCGGAGATTTTGCACGAGCGTGGGTACTATAACCTGTTTGTCTATGGCGGTGATCTCGCTTTCGATAATATAGAAGGTTTTTTTACCGGTAAAAAGTATGACCGCTTTATCGGTGAGGATGATTTCCCCGGCGGACAAAAGTTTTCCAAATGGGGAGTGCCGGATCATTTTCTGTTTGACCGTGTCAACAAAGTTCTTGATTCTTTGCCTCGTCCGTTTCAGATGACCGTGCTGACCCTGTCAAACCATGAGCCATACGATCTGCCTGATTCTTCGGTGCGTATGTTCTTCGATAATTCCGACAGCTCGAAGATATTCAACGCTCAGCTATATGCCGACTACGCTCTCGAGAAGTTCTTAAGTCACATCGAAGAGTCCGGTTTGCTCGACAGCACGATAGTGGTGCTGACCGCCGATCATGGTCGTCGCCTCGGCGGCAGGCTGGTGCTTGATCCGGAGACATTCCGTATACCGATGTTGATCCTGGGTCCTTCAGGCGTGATCGCGAGAGGTGAAACGGTTGAAACTGTCGGCTCTCAGACAGACATTGTCCCCACTCTGCTTGGTTTGCTTGGTGGAAAGTATAGGCACCAAAGCTGGGGGAGAGACCTGTTCAATCTGCAACCGGATGATTCCGGATTCGCCGCGTTCAATGCCGGTGAAGCTATCGGCTTGATAACCGGGGATTACTATTACATGGAATGGCTGGGTCGTCAGGCGGCTTTGTATGCAATAGATTCGCTTGGTGGTGGCCGTCGCGACTTGTCTCAGGAGGAATCCGAACAGTTGAGATTCATGCAGAACCGTTTGCGGGCGTTTATGCAGGTCGCCGAAGAGATGTCGGTTATAACGATTCCACAATAGCATTTCCCCCCGAGGTGATACAAAAAAGCGGACACAAAATGCGTCCGCTTTTTTACATCAGCTATTTACCCGGTTACAGGTCGATTGTAAGTTCCCGGTCGGCCGCCTTTACCGCTTCGTAGGTAACTTTGGCCTTCCCCTTTCCTTTCACTATCCACTGCACTTCTCTTTTCCCGAAGGAAGGGATGGAGGTGAAAATCATGTGCGGGCGGTGCTCTACCGCATCGACACGATTGAGAAAACGGTCATTTATTATGCCGCCGGAGACAACCTCGACCCCTTCTATCCGAAGAATATCCTTGCGGTAGATATTACGTCGGATGGCATTATGCGACAGGGAGGGGATGGCGTTTGGATTGCTGGCCCGCACGCGCACCCTTTTGAGTCCGCCGCCGAGATCGGTAACATCAATCAGCTCGAGGGAAACCTCCGGCACATGACGAGCGGTGAAAATCACCATTGAAGCGTTTCGGTGCACCATCTCAAGGATCATGAACGGCGGCGGCATACGGGTGGTAAATGTCCGCCAGCCGCCGATTTCCACTTCGCCGAACTGGGGATGGTTGAATTTCTTCCACGGCTTGAACATTTCACCCTGGGTCAGGTTGTCGGAGAACTTCTGACGTTCCTCGCCCGCAGTACCGCCGAAATACGCAAACTCGTCTTCGTCTTTGGTTTTGTTCTTTGGCTCCTTGCGTCGATATCGTTCCTGTTCGCTCATAAAAAGCTCACCTACGAATCCATATATTCCGTTGTTCGAGTACATCCACTCATCAAAATCTCCATGCGTGGTATACATATCCTGTCCGCCGATGATGTATTCGTACCCCGGAGTGATTTTTTCGCCTTCGTGTCCGAGGAAATCGTACACTTTCACATCCGCAGGCGGGTAAAATCCGGCCAGCTTGGAACCTGGCCCGCGCACCCACATACCGCCGGAGTTATGGAAAGCGAAATTGAAACAGATATTCGGTTTGGTGACCACAAAATCGGCTATGGCCCTGGTCGGTTTGGATGACATCGGGAAATCACCGGCGCCGGACTGCACGTAGGGCGGTTGCCACTTGAAACCGTAGTTACGGTTCATGTCCAGATAGCCGGGACCGTCCTCATTGAGCCGCCCGTCGCCGTCATTGTCGATCCCTTCACTGCCGAGCCTGCGCCATTCACCGATCTCACCCGGTTCGACTCTTATCATAACACGCGGATCATCCGGGCTGGTTTTCCAGCCGCCGAAAGGGTCGGCCACTCTCATGCTGAGTATCTCACCATCGCCGTCGATGTCATCGGGCGGGTCCTCGTCGGCCAGACCGTCGCGGTCGTCATCGTACGGAACCATCGCCGTACGTCCGATATTGTACCCACCGGCTTCGGAAAAGAACCTCCAGCGATGATCGACATTGACCACAGGAATGATATAGAACGCGCGTGTGTCCACCAGTTCCCTTATCGATTTGTTGGTGTCGTAGTTGGTCAGAAGATACCACGCAAGGTAGAGGCATACCTCGGCCGCCTGGATCTCGTTGCCGTGAATGGTGCCGTCGACATAGATCCCCGGCTTGTCGGTGTCTTTGCCGGTCTTTTTGTTGTTGATAGTGAAAAGGTGAATATCACGACCTTCCTCGGAGGTACCTATTACTCTCAATTCAGTCAGGTTCGGATAGGCGGCGTTGAGCCGCTCGAAACTGCTGACCAGTTCCGGCCCGTCGTAATAGTGATCAAACGACAAGTACACTTTGGCGGTTTTAGTTGCGGTAACTGTGGAAACCACCAGCAGAGTGCTAATAAAAAGAACGCACAGTGTTTTCATCAGTTGGCCTCCTTGAGCGATACCACTTTCTCGTCCGAACCGGCGGAGAAACTACTCACTTTGATTGTCACATTACTGCCGTCACGCGCACGTAACAACCAGCTTAATTTTTCCACTCCGCCGCTGCCTTCAAGCAGACCAAGCGGCTGACGAGGCCGTCCTTCGAGAAAGTCGGCCGGCTTTCCGCTGATTGTCACAACTGCCGGGGCGGGTCGCTGACATCGTTTCCCCTGATGAGTGGGGTACGGCAGGAAACCCTCGTTGCCTATCCAGGTCTCGACAAACCATACTCCCGAACTGCGGCGGGTCAGCTCAACCTTTTTGATGACAAGGCGAGGAAGGAGTGAGGCGAGGTTCTTCAAAAAAGGAAGTTGTTTGGATATCCTCTCAGCGGCTGTGTCGAACGGCGGTGTATGATCCGATGTCGGGATCATGCCGCCAATCTCGACCTTTCCGAGGGTAGGGTGATTGTATTCCTGCCAGGCGACAAAAGCGTCGGGATTGAAGCTGAACAGCGCTTCGTCTTTTTCATCCGCCCCGCCTTCATCATCTTTTCCGGATTTTCGCATCATTTCAGCCATCCGCCGGGGTGTGATCATTCCTCCTTCGAGTCCTTTTATGACCATAGCGGCGGTATACTGTGCGGGAGCATTTTGTGTCTTCAGAAAAGCAGCGATTTTTTCTTCACCGAGCGCGATAACTTCCTCGGCGGACATTTTCTCAAGCTGATCCAGAGTCAGCGTGGAATCGTCTGTTTTCTTTTCTTCTTGAGCTTTCTCGGGTTCGGGTAATGTCCAGAAGTTCAAACTGAAGCTGGGCACACCGTACTGGTAATATGCCCATTCCTCGAACGAGCCGTTGGAGAAACCGGGAGCGTCGAGCGCTTTGCCGTCAAGGTCATTTTCTTTAAGGAAATCGTTGAAACGCTCGCTGATCTCTTTCCAGTATCCGATATCGTTCTTGTCCGGATTGACTTTGGCGCCGGCATCAAGCCATTGCAAAAGCATATCCTCCGTGAGTTCTTTGTAGCCGGTAAAATCACGCGCCATCGGCAGAAGTTCACTCATCGCGAATTCCTTCTCGGGATCAATCCCCATACGTCTGGCCCAACGTTTGGGCAGTTTGAACTTACTGCCACCGGCCTCAGCACGACGATTACTCTCCGGAACACTCTTCAGGCTGTTGGAGCGGCCGAATGTAACGGCCATGGCGATTTCCGGATGATCGAAGCAGTAACGCAGGATGGCCTGCGACTCATTCTCACTGGCCGACCAGGGGCCGTCAGTCTCGGTGAAGTGGCGGAAATTGTGCGGGAAATTATGTCCGGGGTTTACGCCGCCCGGTCCGTCTTCGTTGATCCGACCGTCGCCGTCGTTGTCGATTCCCTCTTCGTACAACCGGTACTTGCCGACCTCGCCTTTCTTACGGTCGACTTTGCGCATCAGGATCGGATTATCGGCCACCTCCACCCAGTTACCTTCCGGGTGAACCTGCCGCATTTTTGTAATATACCCGTCACCGTTCAGGTCATCAGGACCGTCCTCATCGGTGGCGTCGTCTTTGTCCGCGTTGAACGGACTGTCGTTAACGGTGGAGCCGGTCAAGGGGCGTTCGAAATATCGCGCGTAGCCGTCCGGATTACCGCAGGGAATGATATACCAGCGATGGACCGCCAGTTCATCTTTCCAGTCGGTCAACAACAGCCGGGCCAGGTCAAGCGCGGCTGAACTGCCCATTGGACTGTCACCTTCCATGTTGGCGACTACCATTATCGCGGGGAGATTGGCGTTTTTTGCGCCCAGTTCCAGCAGGTGGACCGGTCTGTCGCCGGGCGTTCGTGCCAGTTCGATCAGCGTGGCATCGTTCTTATTCCGGTCGGCCAGCTCTTTTAAGGTTTGTTCAATCTCTTTGGGGGCAGGGTAGGCGGCGGTCGCCGAGCTGTAGGCTCCCAACAGAAAGCACAACAGCAAAGCGAGCATGACCACCGGGGATGAGAATCGATTCATTATCTCCTCCGGTATGAGATGCGAAGGTCATAGCTTCAGTTTTCAGTAGTGTTCAAGTTACGAGATTGCGAAGGTCGAGACAAGCCGATTTTTCGCACGGGTGGGACTCGGAAGCTGAAAGGTCACCTCCTGTTGATCCGGGGGAAAGACGGAGAAAAGTTGATAAGGGAATGGTTCGAGATCGGATGCAACCACCTGAACAGAAAAGCCCTGAAGGATTTTAACGTTGCAAACTGTTTATCCTGCACCTATCTTGATTTGTGCGATGCAGGCAAATAGTGGCCTGACAACAAGGGTAATTATAATGCCCCCGTAGCTCATCCGGATAGAGCATCTGCCTTCTAAGCAGAGGGTAGCAGGTTCGAGTCCTGCCGGGGGTATTTTTTTATTTGAATGATGGAGTCAGTTCGGCAGTGTCTGGTTATTATCAGGAAATCTTCAGGGCACTTAGTAAAATTGGTCGAATGTCGACAGGTTGAATGAGTATGCCGGTTACAATAATATGTTAGTAGATTTAACTCTACCTGTCTCCGAAGACAATCCTTTCTTGTCCCATAGCCCGGCGGCTAAGTATGGTCACATGGGGACCCATCTTGACAAAAGACCATCTGTGCACATTGAGTTGAAGAGGTTCATCAGTACCGGCAGGCTGGTTGATGTCTCTCATGTCAGGGGGCGGGCAATTGAACCTGAAGACCTGCCAACTATTGAGCATGGCGATTTTGTAATAATCAGAACCGACTGGCTGAGTGAACAATATCCCGACAAAGAGTATTTCGGAGACTCGCCGGAGCTGTCACAAGCAGCTATCGACTATCTGATCTCCAGAAAAATCAATATGATTGGTATCGATGCTCCCGGACTGGTAAGAAGCGAAAAACACAGCGAGGTTGATAAGTATCTACTGCGGCATGATATCTATGTCGTTGAGAATCTGAATAATCTTCACCTGCTGACAGAGCCGGTATTCAAGATTTATTGCCTGCCCATGAATATCGAAAACGCGACCGGTTTACCGGTCAGGATAGTCGCCGAACTATGAACCGGTTGCAGGTGGAGTTACATCAGTTTTCATTTGGTTTGGGGCAGAGCATGACTTTCCTTTTTTCAGGTTGACATCATCATTAAAATTAAACCACCGATCATTGGTAATGACCGGTGGTTTGGCAATACAAAACCTGAAAACGGAGCGTTCTGTCAGGTTGTAGTCTGGCTCTGAGGTTTCAGGACAAATTGAGAGCCCTCTTCGGTTTTTATCTGCTTGTAAACATCACAGGACATGCAGGATAATTGTTTTTCGGTGAAAGACCCCTGGATTTTCCCGCCGCATAGAGTTCCGGCAACAGCCCAGCAGACACGGCCACCGTACTTGCCGTTGTTGATTCCATCGAATGTTTTGTCTTTGGCCGCAACGCAAACCCCCATTTCGTGGGCTTTGGCGCCGCCCGGTTCCCGTCCGCATTGCTTGATTTCCCAGCAGTTCTGCTTCATGATGTTTCGATCCTCTTTCTGTGGTTTGCTACTCTAATAAGGTCATCATATAGTTTCCTTCGGCAGGGAAGGCTAAACATTGAGAAGAAAATGGCCAAATCAGACTACATTCATCTTTTTTGGCAATGGCAGCAGCGTTGCGGGGAGATCAAATGTCAGTATAGTTTAATAGCCGCGGTGAGACCATGAATTACGAGGCTTACTCATATTGATTTTATGCGTGGTGGACTCTCGTCCTCCACGGTAGATGATGATTCGTACGTGGTAGAAGTATCCTCTGTCGAGAAAGTTGACGATTCTGTCCGTTTACCCTAACTTCCTGTCATGCCGGTATGATGTCGCCTTTATGTCAGGGGACCAGCTCTGTCCTTTATCACGACTACTCGGGCTTGCATTACTGGACGGTGGAGTTCCCCGACGGCCGGGTGCGGATGGGTAAACTGGTGATCCTGATGTCGGCCTTAATACTTGCGCCGCCGCTCAACCATGAAGTTGGAGCCTTCTTTTTGCTTGGTGGCGGTTTTGAGATCAGCCAGCATTTTAGACAGTTCGCCCACATGCCCGAACTTGCCGTTGTTGTTGACCACCACGGCAATGGAAATCGTCAACAGGGGGAACTTCTCCACTTCTCCGCGACGGTTGGTGGTCTCGATATGACCGCGTTCACGGTCTTTCTCGGCATAGCGGAAGGGGATAAGAGAATCAAAAGTCTTGATGATCCCTTTGCAGATCGGTTCGACCATGTCGACCGGTATAATAATAATAAAGTCGTCACCGGCAATATGGCCGACAAAGCCTTCCCGACAAAGATCGAACACGGTGTCTTTGACTACCCTGGCGGTCAGGCGGATGACTTTATCTCCTTTGTAGTAGCCGTAGTAGTCGTTATACGCTTTGAAATTGTCAAGGTCGGCGTAACAGACGGCGAACTCGATCTGCTTGTTGATCTGACGGGCGAGTTCGTTTTCGATTATCGCCGGTCCCGGCAGATGAGACGAGGGGTTGATCGAGAGATCCCGCTGACTGCGTTCGAGGAGACGGCGAACTCGAACCTGTACCAAACGGTTTTTCCAGTCACCATAAATAAAATCCTCCGCTCCGTTTTCATAAGCGGCAAGAATCGTGGCGTCATCCGGGTCGGGGTGATACAGGACTACCGGGATAATGGCGAGAAAAATATTGAGCTTGATATCGCGTACCAGCTCAATGGCCTGTGAAAAGTCACCGGCGCCGCCGATTATGATGGCATCAATCTCATACCGGCGGCAAATAGTCACCAGCTCTTCGAAATCTTCGAAATAATAAAAGTTGGTTTCGACCGGTCGATATAACATCTCGAAATGAAAATCGAGATTAAAGCCGGACTGCTTCAAAGCAAAACGGTAGATCGTACGAGGCTGATCATCGGCCGTTTTTGGGCCGGGCCAATTCTCGAGGATGGTATTTTTTGTGCTCTGCAATCAAGTATTCCCGGTCAAGCGTGGTATATATCTGTGTTGTAGATATATCGGCATGACCGAGCATTTCTTGCACCAATCTCAGATCGGCTCCGCCGTCAAGCAGGTGGGTGGCGAAGGAATGGCGGAAGGTGTGTGGAGACACCGACTTAGCAATACCGGCCCGGGCCGTGACCCGTTTGATTATTTTCCAGAAGCCGATCCGGGAAAGCGGTTTCCCCTGATTATTCGTGAACAGACAAGCGGACTTCTGGTCGGATTCCGGGCGGTTCTCAAGGTAGTTGTGGAGCGCCTGCGCGGCCATATCGCCCAGCGGGGCCAGCCGCTGCTTGTTGCCTTTCCCGATTACACGGATAAAACCGGCTTCGAACTCGATCTCACTTTCCCTGAGTTTGAGCAACTCCGACACTCTCAGCCCGGAGCCGTACAGAAGCTCAAGCATCGCCCGGTCTCTACGGCCCTGATGGGTATAAGTGTCGATCGATTCTATAATCAGTTTTACTTCTTCAGGCGACAGATATGAGGGATGATAGCGGGCGATTCGCGGCGCCGACAGTCCGGCGAACGGATTCTGCGGCAACGCGCCTTTTTCGGCCAACCAGTTTCCAAACTGTTTGGCCGAGGAAATCTTGCGGGCGATTGTCGAGGGTTTCTGTGATGAACTGGTCAGGTAAGTCAGGAAGCGGCGGGCGGTTTCATTGGTTAGCTTGCCGATATCGTTCAAGCTGGTTGTTTCGATTAGTTCCTGCAGGTCGCGGCGGTACGAACTAATCGTGTTGTCGGACAGAGCACGCTCCAGTTTCAGGTGGTGCAGGTAGTCGTCAATCAACTGTTTCACATCCATAATCAACTACCGTCCGTGGGCCAGCGATACTACCGCGATTACATCATGTCCCGCTGCACGCAGACTGTTTGCCGCCTCTGTCGCTGTGGCGCCGCTGGTGACAACGTCGTCGAGAAGGATCAGCCGTTGTGTTCTTTCTTCCGAGGGAGACGATCGAAACACTCCCCGGATGTTCTTCTTTCTCTGTTTCATACTGAGCTTTGCCTGCGGTCGACGTTTTTCCACACGTTTGATCAGTTGTTCGTTTATAGGTACTTTCAGGAGGGGGCCGAGTTGCTCTGCCAGCAGGGTCGATTGATTGTAGCCGCGGTAATTTTCACGGCTCGGATGTAATGGTACCGGTACCAGCACGAATGGTTTGAGTTGTTTCAGGCGGTCACCGAACTGTTCATCAAGCAATGCCGCCAGCCATCCGGCCGGTTTCGTGATCCCCTTGAACTTGAACTGGAGAATTATTTCTCTGAGAGGTGGGGCGTAATCACCAAGCGCGTATAAGGGCAACGCCTGCCGTACGCACATCGAGCAGGAGGAACTTGAACCAAGAACTGAAAAACAGCTCAGGCAGACGGGATGTTCGTTAAGTATCAAAGCTCTCTGACATTTCTCACAGACCTGAATACTCTGCTTGCAGAAATCGCCGCAGCCCAGGCACAGAGGAGGGTAAATAAAATCCCATAACGGACGAACCCAACTGTCTGTTGTCGTTTCACCATGTTGCATAGATATAATTATGGCGACTGGGCTTGCTCTATGCCAGTGAAAAAAGGATGTGTTTGTGGTCTATGAACTGAACAAACGTCGCATGACAGCATTCAGGGAATACCAGATTATTGCAAACGTCAGCAGTACAGCGGATATCGAATGCACCCAGCCGAACGAGCCGGTATCAGCAACCGCTGAACCGTAGTTGGTCGGATCAAGTCTGAACAGCAGGTAGATGAAATCCAGTATAACAGCAACCGCCAACGATACCAGAACAATCGCCAGGAGATACCGGACTACCGCCCAGCCTTTGAGAATCTTACCGACCACAACCAGGGATGCTATGTTCGTAGCCGGGCCGACCATCAGGAATAACAGCGTCGCGCCCGGCGAGAAACCGGCCATAAACAAGGCTGCGGCCAGAGGCGTGGAGGAAACGGCGCAGATATAGAGCGGCAGACCAACTACTATTGCACCGATATAAGACCCCCAGCCGGTTCTCAACACTTCCGGCAAACCACCTGCTTCCGGTCCCCAGACAGCCGAGATCAGTCCGGCCAGTAAGTATCCTATCACCAGATAGACGGCCAGATCATTCAGAAGATCGGTATAGGCGTATTTCAGCCCCGACCACATCCGCTGTAATAATGAGGCAGACTGTTCGGTAGAGGTCGTCTCACATCCACAAGAAGTTGAGCAACAATCCGATACAGTCGGAGCCTGTAAGCTGACGTTGTCATCGACTCCCGGATCAATTCTGTTCTCCACCAGGCCGGCGGTAAAAGCAGTCAGAAAAGCGGTGACCGGACGGGCCACGGTCATAACCGGGTCCAGCAGACTATATGTCAATGCGATGGAATCAACCCCCGATTCCGGGGTGGAGATCAGAAAAGCAACTGTTCC
Organism: Candidatus Zixiibacteriota bacterium; assembly: GCA_024278515.1. Classification (GTDB taxonomy): domain Bacteria; phylum Zixibacteria; class MSB-5A5; order GN15; family FEB-12; genus JAJRTA01. The sequence goes on along the minus strand of JAJRTA010000129.1, from coordinate 19,055 downwards.
GCCGCGGCTGATACCGGAGCGTCGCATCTGGTGAGCTACCGGCAGGACCGAACATGAACACAACGGCAGAGGAACCCCGATCAGGGCCGCCTTGAATACCGGTCCGGGACCGGAACCTTTAAGGAAACGGTTGATTTTGTTTTCGCTAAGAACAACCCGCAACAGCCCCGCCAGTCCGAGACCGATCAACAGGAGTAAGGCGGAGTCGAGAATCATGTCCCAAATTGCGGCACTCCAGTTGATTGCGAACTGAAAAAAGCTATCCACCTAACTCCTGCAGGTACTGACGGGCGGTGGGAGCGGCGCGACCATCCGGCTCCAGCTCGAGATATTTGTTGAAATAAAATATGGCTGAATCCGCCATATGCTGACCTGAAAAGACAATGCCCATATTGAAATTAGCGATGGCGTGGGTCGGCTCCTGGGCCAGTACGGTGCGGAACTCTTCAAGGGCCCGCAGGTCCAGTCCCATGGCATGAAGACAAGCGCCGTAGTCGACCCGGATATTGGCCACTTCTTTTTGAGCCAGCGCCCGTTTGTAGATCTCAGCCGCCACAGCATAGTTGCGGTTATCCATAAACTGGTTGCCCATCTGGACCAGGGTCTCGAAGTCTTCCGGGAGGTCGGCCAGGGCTGCCATAGCCTGGTCCATATTGCCGCCGCCTAATTCAGGATGAAAACCGGCGGTCTCCGGTTGATCTGTCGACCGGGCCAGTTGCCAGACTATGTACCCCAGAACTACAAATAATATTACTCCGGCTATGGTCAGGCTGTCTTTAACTGTGGTGGAACCGGCTTTGCCGGTTGTAGTCATGGAATTACTCACATCAAACCTCTTTCGAGTTATCTAAGGCTATGTCGTTAAGGTAAGAACGGTCGGTTTCCGATTAAGGGCAATCAATTTCTTGCTGTTGATCACAACTTTCAAACCTGACACGACGTTCACTCCCGGATATATTATACATCTCGTCGCCTGATAAGGTGACAGGCGAAATATACGTTTTACGTTTATTAAGGAGACAAGATGAAATTCCGTTGCTTCCAATTATTCGCGGCCATCGGTGTTATTCTGGCCGGTCTCTTGTTCATGGTGCCATTGGTTCGGGCTGAATATGTAATCAGCGCTGATTCTGTTTACCGGCATATCGAAGTGTTGGCTGACGACTCCCTGGAAGGACGCCGGGTAGGCGAACCGGGTGAGCTGAAAGCGGCGTACTATATTCAGAAAGTTTTTGAGCGGGCAGGGCTTGAACCACGCGGGACCGACGGATACCTGCAACCGTTCGAATTTACCAAAACGATCAAACCGGGAGAAAACAATTCTCTTATCGTTAACGGCAAACCGATGAAGATGGGTAAAGAGTTTATCCCTCTGCCGTATTCCGGCTCTCTCTCGTTTACATTCGATGAGGTGATCGATGTCGGATATGGAATTATCGCGGAAGAAGAACCGTTAAAGATAAATGATTACGAGGGGCTTGATGTAGCCGGTAAGGCGGTGCTGATCAGGAGATATACTCCGGTTTTGCCGGACTCACTCAAAAGTGACTCCGCGCAGGTGAAGCTCGACGGTTACGGCTCGATGATCTCAAAAATCAATACGGCAATTGAACAGGAAGCATCAGGTGTTTTCTTTATTGCACCTCCTGATATGGATGATACTCCTCCGAAAATCAGCTCTTCACAGGTAAACCCCAAAGATGTGCCGGTAGTGTACCTGCGTCGTTCCGGAATGGAGCGGCTCGGGCTGGATATTTCATCGCCTGATATCAACATGGTTTCAGGCCGGACCGATCTGGAGAAAGTTCGTGACACTGCTTATAACGTTGTTGGCTATTTACCGACCGGTAACGATACGACTGTAATAATCGGGGCGCATTATGACCATCTCGGATTTGGCACGGATGTATCCCTGTATCGTGGTGACGAGCCGATGATTCACAACGGGGCCGACGACAACGCATCCGGTGTCGCCGCATTGCTGGAACTGGCCCGGTATTACTCGGCCGTTAAGGACCGGCTCCATTACTCGATGCTGTTTATCGGGTTCACCGGCGAGGAGGCCGGGATTCTCGGGTCATCGTATTTCGCAGGGAACATGACAATAGATTCAAACGCTGTAAGGATGATGGTGAACATGGACATGATCGGCCGTCTGAAAGAGCAGGAGGGATTGATAATTTTTGGTACCGGGTCGGCTGCTGAGTTCAAACCGTATTTCGATTCACTGACCTGCGACAAGTTCAAGCTAATATCGCGGGAATCCGGTATCGGCGCGTCTGATCATACCGCATTCTATAACCGGCGGATACCATCGTTGTTCTTGTTTACCGGCGCTCATTCGGATTATCATCGCCCAACCGACGATATTGAAAAGATCGATCCGGAAGGAATTGTCAATGTGACCGGTTTGGTGACGAAGGTCTTGTCGCATTTTGATCGCGTCGGCGGATCGCTGACTTTTCAGAAGACCCGGTCTGATGGTCGTCGGGGTCGCGGCAGCTATACTGTCTCGCTCGGGATCGTGCCCGATTTTGCCGCCGAAGTCAAAGGGCTGAAAGTCGACGGTGTTTCCGCCGACCGTCCGGGGGAAAGGGCCGGTATTCTGACCGGTGATATTATCATAAAAATGGGGGAGACCGGTATCGGAGATATATACGACTACATGGGGGCTCTCGGCAAATTTCGCAAAGGGGACTCAGTTGAAATCGTTGTCGTGCGCGGAGCCGACACGCTCAGTCTGAATGTGCATTTTGTGGATTAGGTGAAAGAGGAGATAATTCTACTGTTCGAAATCCCGCCCTTTAGATCTGAGAACAGAGATGACCCCTTTGACCTGACGCATCTTTTCGATTATCCGGTTGAGATGTGAAAGACTGGCCACTTCGATTACAAATTTACCTGTTGCCGCAGTATCGGTGGCCCGCATTTCCGCGGCGCGTACGTTGGTGTCTATATCCGCGACTGCCTGTGTAATGTCCCGAAGGATATTCTTGCGATCTTCGACGACCAGATCGACCTCGACGATAAACGACTGGCTTTTGTCCGCATCCCAGCTCACATCGATCCGCCGTTCCGGGAACTGACCTTGCAGGTAGCGGGCGCTTTCGCAGTCGGCCCGGTGTACCGTAACGCCCCGGCCACGCGTGATGAACCCGATGATATCCTCCCCCGGTAACGGTTGGCAACATCCGGCGAATCTGAACATCATATCGGACATCCCGTGCACCCGGATACCTTTCGATCCCCGCAGGCGGTCTATTACTTTGCCTACCAGACCGGTGGTTTTTTTCTCCGGTTCCGGCTGGATCAGGTTTATCAGCGGGGCGCGGTTCATAGAGCCGTTGCCGATGGACGCGAACAGGTCCTCGACCGATTTTTTGTTAAGTTTTTCGGCATATCCCTGCAGTTCATCGTTAGACGGCATTTTGAGTCGCATCTCTTTGAGCTTTCGTTCCACCATCTCTTTACCAAGCGCCACCGACTGTTCAAATCCGGCCTGGTTGAGCCAGCGGCGTATTTTGGCCCGGGCGGTTGAAGATTTGACCAGTTTCAGCCAGTCATGTGAGGGCGTACGACGCGGGTTCGTGATTATCTCGACAGTGTCACCAGAGTTCAGCTCGGTCGATAACGGTTGCAGGCGGCCGTTGATCTTGGCGCCTGCGCAGTGAATGCCGATTTCAGTATGGATCTGAAAGGCGAAATCGAGCGGCGTTGATCCCTTGGGCAGATGAACGAGCCTTTGTTTCGGGGTAAAGACAAAGATATCTTCGGAATAGAGATCAATTTTGAGATACTCAAGGAAATCCGCCGGGTTGGTCATCTCTTTTTGCCATTCGAGTACATCACGCAGCCAGATCATCTGACGGTCCGACTTGGACAACTGTTGCCGTCCTTCTTTGTACAGCCAGTGCGCCGCAATACCGTTTTCCGCGACATGGTGCATCTGGTGCGTTCTTATCTGAATTTCCACCGGACGGTTGTCGGGGCCGAAAACTGTTGTATGCAACGACCGGTATCCGTTCGGTTTCGGGTTGGCGATATAGTCATGAAAACGGTTCGGCACCGGTTTCCACATGGAGTGAAGGATGCCCATGGTATGATAGCAGTCCCGTTCGGTGTCGGTGATGATCCGAATGGCGAAAAGATCGAAGATTTCATCGAACGGTACGCGCCTGATCTTGATCTTGCGGTGGATGGAATCGAGGTGCTTGGCTCGCCCGTAAACTTCTGCGGGGATATGATTCTTCTCGAGTTCGGCCCGGATAGGAGCCACGAGGCGGGCGATATGTTCTTCGCGTTCCTCCCGCGTTTCGTTGATCCGCTTTTTCAGCTCGTTGTAAATATCTTTCTCGAGAAATTTCAGCGACAGATCCTCAAGCTCCATCTTGACTTTGTGGATACCGAAGCGGTGCGCCAGCGGACAGTAAACATCACGTGTCTCCTGGGCGATCCGTTTCTGGCGTTTCTCGGATACGTGTTCGAGAGTACGCATGTTGTGGAGGCGGTCGGCCAGTTTGATCAGGATAACCCGGATATCCCTGGCCATGGTGAGAAGCATCTTGCGGAAATACTCAACCTGCTGTTCTTCACGCGATGAAAACTTCATGCTCGAAAGTTTGGTGACGCCGTCGACCAGCTCGGCTACTTCATCGTTGAACTCTTCGCGCAACCGGTCAATGGTCGTATCGGTGTCTTCGACTACGTCGTGCAACAGGCCGGCGGCCAGAGTAGTCGAGTCCATGTGCTGTTCGGCCAGGATGAAGGCCACTTCAAGGCAGTGTTCCACGTATGGCTCACCCGACGAGCGTGTTTGTCCGGCATGAGCCCGGTCGCTGAACTCATACGCCTTTCTGATCAATTCGATATTGATGTTGGCGTTCAGCGATTCGATATGGATGATAAACTCGGCCAGATTCATGGAACTGGATTTCTTTTCATCCTGCCTTGTCAAAAAGTTGTGCAACTTCGGACGCTACTTTCTCTACTGTTATCGTCAACATACAGGTGCATTCGTTAGGGGAGCAGGTGCATTCTTTCGATGTCGGGACCAGAACCCGGTCATGTTCGCCCAGCGGTCCCCAGCGGGCCGGCGACATAACAGCCTTGCCGGGATACAATCCGACTACTTTGGTTCCCACTGCGACAGCGAGGTGCAGCGGGCCGGTGGAGTTAGCCACAACCACATCGGCCAGCGACAGGGCGGCGGCGAGGGTGCGTAAATCGGTGTCGCCGGTAATTCGTCGTACTTTCAAGCCCAGTTCCCGCGAGCGACTGTCGATCATCTCACCTTCGTTTTCCGAACCGGAAATTACTACCTGCAAACCGCGTTTTTCCAAAGCTGAATACAATTCGAGAAATCTGTCAAGCGGCCATCGCTCAGCCGAACCTCCCGATCCGGGATGGATCACCACAAACCTGTCCACGACTCCCGCCTCTTTCAGGATACGGCGCGCGTTGGCCAGCTCTTTATCACGCGGATAGACCACCGGCATACGAACCGTATCACCGTCTCGAAAGAATTTCAGAAAATCGAGGTTATATTCGCATTCATGTTTTTTGTTCGACTTGCGGCTGTGCAGGAGCCGGTGATTGAAGAAAACCGAATGAAACCTGCCGGCCGTGCCGATCCGGTCCGGGATGGCCGCTTTATGGAAAAGCTGGCAAATGTGACGTTCAGGGTACAGGGCCACTACGACATGGTAGTTGGACTTCTTTATCTTCTGCAGGAGATCTTTTTTGTATAAACGATCGGTCACGAGCTGTTGATTGAGCACCCGCACGATGCCGTCGATACGATTGTTATTCTCAAGTATCGGTGAAGCGTACAGCGACGCGAGTACTTCAATGTGACACTCCGGATAACGACATTTGAGCGTTTCGACAAACGGCAGGGCCAGGATAAGATCCCCCAGCCTGTCGGTGCGACTGATTAAGATACGGTCTCCCGGACGGAGATCCAAAATCTTCGGCATATTTATTGATTCTCTTTCTGTTTTTTCTCGTTCTGTAACACCCGTAGCTTGGCGTATTTAACCATCACGGCCACCGCCGACATCACGGAGATCAACAGTCCCTCAAGGCCGTCACGGAAACCCTGACGAACAATATAGTGGCTAAAGAAAGAAACCGACGGCCTTATGACAATATCAAACCATCCGGCGCGGCGTCCCTGGTCGAAGGCTTTATGCGCCCCCAGTGTTGTGTACCGGTTGGATTTTACAAGATAATGTTCAAGGGTGGGATAGCTGTAGTGCAGCAGGTCCGATTTTAGGTGGCCATGGGGTCCGTCCAGAACAACTCGTTCATGCACCGGGGCATCGTCAAAATTACCGTGCGCTTTCTGAAACAGCCGAATCACCCGGTCCGGGTACCAGCCGCAATGCCTGATCCAGCGACCGAGAAAATTAGTCAGGCGTGGCATGTCATATCCATTAAACGGTGCTCCCCCGACCAGTAGTTGCAGGATTTCATCGGCTAATTCCGGTGTGACAACTTCGTCGGCATCGACTGAAAGAATCCAGCGGCTGGTTGCTTTGTCCACCCCGAATGCTTTGGCCGGACCGTAACCGGTCCAGGGCGCATCGTACACCGTGGCGCCAAGCTCGGTGGCCAGTTGACGAGTGTCATCCTGCGATCCTGAATCAACCACGATTACTTCATCCACCCATTTCAGCGAGTCGAGACAGCGGCGAATGTTGGCCTCCTCGTTCTTCGTAATAATCACGGCCGAGATTGTCTCGGCCTGCGGTTTTTTCCCTCTCAATTCGTTCTTTTCGCTATCGATTTCTGTCTCCATAAATTACCGCCGCGATGACACTATCCGCCCCGTACCTTCCGGGTACTCCTGCGCTGTCAATTTCATAAGTTCTTCGTATATTTCATCTGCTTCTATGTCATGGATATGTCCCGGATGTGACGAAAGCACTGAGCCATGTTCCTGACGGTACGGTTTCCAGAAATGATAATTACGTTTATGACTGCAGTAAAGTCCGACCACCGGTACTTTCATCAGACGCGCCATGTGGATTAGCGATGTGTCCGGGGAGATAAACAGGTCGAATCTTCCAATAATCGCCGCTGCTTCCAGCAACGACAGACCTTCCGGTACGATACGGACCTGTGGCCCCCGGCCTTCGGTCAATTCCAGGCCAATATCCCGATCAGCCATTGTACATACTACTACTACCTGCGCCCGGGGATCTTCGCGTAGTATCCGATCGATCAAGGCCGCATATTTCGATGACGCCAGGCTCCGGGTGGGACTTCCCGCGGATATGTTTATGCCTATGAGAAATGAACGATCGGCCTCGAGCGCGGCCATGAATTCATCAGCTTTTCGCTTGCACGCGTCGGGCAGATATACAGGTCGAAACGGATCGATACTCTCAGGCGCTATCCCCAGCACATTAAACAGCAACAGGCTGTTATCGATGTTGTGTTCTTCACCGTCAGGCTGGTACGGTTCGCAGTAGTCGTAAAAAGAACTCAGCTCCAGTTTACGCGCGGCGGCAAGCACGGAATTATTGCTGATCAGCTTCGATAAGAGCAGCCCGGTAACCGAGTCGTGACAGATGGGGTCAAAAATAATGTCGAACTGTTCTCTGCGAAGACGCCATATCAGAGGCAGGTCATGGAAAATGTTCTTGCGATAAATATGCACGGCATCAAAGCAGGGATCGTTGTCGACCAGTTGCCTGTTCAACGGTGAGGCGATAATCTCAATTCTGACCAGCGGGAACTTCTCCCTGAGGGCATGGGCGGTCGGCACGGTTGTTATCATATCCCCGAGCTTGTCGGGTCTGAGTATAAGAACAGATCTGATATTCTTGCTGCGTACCGGGATTTTCGATCTGTCGCCTTTGCCCAGTATGAGACCGAACAACCGGTGCAGGAACTTCTTGAATCCAAGCTCAGTCTTTTTTACCAACGCGGGAGGCATCAGGGCCGGTCCTCCTGTGTGACTGCTTGTTGATCGGGATCAGGACGGGGAACGCTTTCGCCGTTTTTGAATTGCATCATGTACAAGCGGTGATACAGACCACGAGCTTCAAGAAGCTCCTCATGGTGTCCTTCTTCGATTAATTGTCCGTTTTCTATTACCACGATGCGGTCGGCATTGACAATCGTTGACAATCTGTGCGCGACCACCAGGGTGGTACGGTTTTTCATCAATCGGCTGATGGCCTCCTGTACAAGCAGTTCCGACTCGGTGTCGAGGGCTGAAGTGGCTTCATCGAAAATCAGTATCTGCGGGTTTTTCAACAAGGCGCGAGCGATAGCCAGACGCTGACGTTGCCCGCCTGAGAGCATAACGCCACGGTTGCCGACCAGCGTGTCGTAGTCATTTTCGAACTCGCGAATAAATCGGTCGGCGTTGGCCATACGGGCCGCTTCCACGACGCTGTCCCGGGAAATATCGGTGAGACCGTAGGCAATGTTGTTGTAGATAGTATCATTGAATAAAAATGTCTCCTGCGTAACAATCCCCATCAGGCCGCGCAACGAAGCAAGTGACAGTTCGGCGATGTTTATACCGTCGATTGTGATCTGTCCCTTCTGCGGATCATAGAAACGGGGTAGAAGGTCAAGCAATGTTGATTTGCCTGCGCCCGACGGCCCGACGATTGCGACTACTTCGCCCAATCGTATATCGAAGGAAATATCACGAAGCACCGGTTCTCCCGGGTTGTAGGCGAACTCGACGTTACGATAACTGATGCGGTCCGAGAAAATTTCGATCCGTTTCGGATTGGGCGGGTCGACAATTTTTTCCTCGGCATCCAGCACGCGGAAAATCCGTTCCGCGGCGGCCAGGCCTTCCTGAAGTTTTATGTGGATCTGGCTCAGCGATTTCACCGGCTTGATCATGGCGAACATGGCGATGACAAACGTCATGAAGTCGCCTGCGTCAAGCTCGCCGGCGCCGGTGATGATTCTCGACCCGGCATACATCAGGATCGTCACACCGGCGATACTTATCAGAATATCGTTAATAGGCGAGGCCAGATGGCGGATGCGGGTCATACGAAGCAGAGAACGAAAATATTCACGGGTCGTGCGCAGGAACTTTGCAGTCTCGAATTTCTCCATCGAAAACGCTTTGACAATTCGCGTATTATTTATGGCCTCTTCGAGAACGGAATTCACATCGGCCATACGCTGCTGGGTTCGCTCGGAATAACGACGGAGAGTTTTGCCGACAAACCAGATGAAACCAAAGACAACCGGCAGGACGATCATGGCCAGCAGGGTCAGTTTCCAGCTCAGGATTATCAGGAAGGCGAAGAAAGTCAGGGCCATAATAGTATCGGCGACCAGATGATTGAAACCGATATCGACCGATTCGTTCAATACGACTACGTCGTTGGTGACACGGGAAATAACCTGTCCGGTGCGGCGGCGATGAAAATAGTCGAGCGACAGCCGCTGATACTTTTCAAACAGTCTGTCCCTGAGATTGCGCACCACCGATTGCTGCACGAATGCCATGAACCAGCCCTGCAGGTAATTGAACAGGTTCTTGCCGAAGGCAATCAGCAGGATCAACCAACAGAAGTTGAACAGAGTGTCACGGCGTGTCTCAGCCTGAACGAGGTCCTGCACCCAGCCTTTCATCCAGGCGCGAACGCCTTCAATTCCAGAGGTCACACCGCCGATAAGTTCCGAGTCAATCGGCGTATCTTTTCCCGGTGTAACTGACGAGTGTATCGCCGACTCGCTGTTTTCAAGTGCCGGACCGGACTGCATCTGGAACAGGGTCATCAGAAGCGGTCCGGCCATCCAGACCATAAGGCCTGACAACAAGGCATGAATCGCCGCTGAAACCGAGGCCGTGACCAGTTGTTTTACATACGGCCTGAGGATCGAAAATGTACGCCGGTACAGAGTCATAAGTTTTCACCAAAATTGCGCATAAACTGAAATATGCCACAATCACGAGCCCAAGTCAACTCGTAGAAGCCATGCGGTTTTAAGGGGTTATACGAACTGTCTCCGGTCCTGTCGCCGGTTCGAACTTCTCGCGGCTTATTTTGGCGGAAGGGCGATAGGCGCGCAGTCTGGCGGTGAACGTGATCTTGTCGCCGTTGTCGAAAAATAGTGTATAAAGCCGGTAGGAGTTGTTGCGAAGCCGGTAACTCACTTCCAGCCGCCACCGGCAGTCCGGCCAGGTTATCACAAACTCCGGTTGTTTGTCGGAGTTGTTTTCTGTTTCGGCGCGAGCGATCTGAGTGGCGCCCAGGTCAAGTCGGTCGGGAAGCGTCTTCAGCAACTCAGGGAAATCTATATTGCCGATTTCGTAGTTGCACGCACCGCCTTTCAACAAATCCTGTATCGATTCATACAGGTATTCATCGCCGGCCGGAAAGTAGGCTTCGAGACTGTCAGCAGTCAGTCGTCCTTTCAATACGCCTTTACCTAGATATCCACGGGCGCTGAGACCAACCAGCGAGTCGGTCTGGTAAAGTTCGAGGCGTAACGATGTCGGCTTTCCATCCCGCCTGATTTTGGCATCATACAGGTAGGCTTCCACACGTATTTTCCCCCCGGGGTCTGATGCGGCATATTCATTTACTGTCGGATCAGCGCTGAATTTCGGCCCGCAGCCATAAACGCCTGTCAGAAAAGATGCTGTTGCCAGCGTGAAGGCGAACCGGTTCAATTTCATCACCCGATTCCGGAGAATAAAAAAACAAACAGTCCGACTACCGGTCCTAAAATATAACCGAAGGAGCCTGTAATAATCAAAAGCAGGAGTATAAACGGAGCAAACCGTTCGAAACGCATAATCGCTTCTTCATAACGGGGAGGAAGAATATTCCTGAGAATATGCGAACCGTCAAGAGGATACATCGGCAGCAGATTAAAGAAGGCGAGCGAGACATTAATGATAACCGACAATAACAGAAAATTGAATACAACCTCCGGCACCGGAGCACCCATAAACATGATGATCCTCAGAAAAGAGCCGAAGATAAAGGCCAGGCCCATGTTCGATATAGGACCGGCGGCGGAAATCCAGAAATCTGCCACCCGAATATTGCCACGGACATTCATCAGGTTGACCGGCACCGGCTTGGCCCACCCGAAACGGAACGATGAAAGTACAAACATCGCTGTTCCCATCAAACTCAGGTGAGCCATCGGGTTCAATGTCAGTCGGCCCATATCGCGCGCCGTCGTATCCCCAAACCGCAAAGCGGTCCAGGCGTGAAAGTATTCATGTACGGTCAGGGCGAAAAGAATCACCGGCGCGGCCAGAATGGCCTGTTGTATAAAATCTTCACCAAACATTGTTTCTCGCAATCATTGTTGCGCCAATATCTGTACGTTTTACATCCGGTTCAAGTTCAAAGTTATAGGGATTATTGTCGATAAACGAGTAATGAGGCGGCTAACAGTTTTTCTTGAGTAAAAAATTGACTAAACGGCGCCATATTAGTACCGTGATAAAAACTCGCAAGTTATGACAGGTGGACTCGGCAATGAGACAATTCATCAAGAAACTCGCTATCGACTTCCTCGGGTTGGGAGGAGCGTATCCGACCGCGTTGACCGGGAAAGACGAGTTGGTGAAGTTGATTCGCAAACTTCGTCCGATATCTCCCGGTATTGATTTGATTCGCATCGGCCCCGAGGGGGACGGCGGCTACCTGGTGCCTGATGATCTGGATGGTATCGAAGCCTGTTTTTCTCCCGGAGTTGCCGGAATCTCGGAGTTTGAAAAAGAGTGTGCCGAGCGCGGCATGAAGGTGTTCCTGGCCGACAAGTCGGTCGCTGGTCCCAGCGTGGAACATGAAAAGTTCAGTTTTATCAAGAAATTCGTGGGAGCGACCACCTCTGATGATTTTATGACCATCGACGACTGGGTGGAAACCTCGCTGCCGGGGACGACTTCCGATCTCCTGTTGCAGATTGATATTGAGAACTACGAGTACGAGACTTTTCTGAGCCTCAGCAGGACTACGATGAAGCGGTTCCGGATCATAACCGGTGAGTTCCATCAACTCGATGTTCTCTGGAGCAGGCCGTTCTTTGAGCTGGCCTCGAGCGCCTATGCTAAGATTTTACAAACCCATACCTGTGTTCATATTCACCCGAACAACTTTATGGGTTCGTTGAAAAAGAACGGCCTTGAGATTCCGCGGGTTGTTGAGATAACTTTCCTGAGAAATGACAGAGTGAAATCCCGATCGTTCGCTACGGAGTTCCCTCATCCGCTGGACAGTGACAACACCACGGAGATGTCTCGACTCGTACTGCCCGGTTGGTGGTATTCGGATTAATCCCGGTCACAATCTGAAATAAAACAGCCGCCCGGTTTGACCGGACGGCTGTTTTAAGAAGGGGGAGTTTCAGGAAGACTTAAATCATGGTTTGACGATTATTTTGCCGTTGGCTTTTCCGTTTCGGATGAACCATGAATAGACACCAGCCGCGACTCTGTGTCCGGCGGCGTTGCGCCCGTCCCACACCCATTCGCCGGAGAGTTTTCTCTCGATTCTTACTGGTTCGCCTGAGACAGTCTGGATCAATAGATCAACCGGCTCATCCGACAGATGAAACGTGATGACCTCACCTCTGGAGAACGATACCGGGTTCGGTGAGGCATAAATATCGGAGCCGATAGTGAAACTTGATACCGCCGAATACTCATTGTCGTCAGCCTTTACCCGCCAATAATAAGTTTCGCCCGATTCAAGACGTGTATCAACGGTCCATTCCGTGTATCCATCCGGGTCCTGATCGACCGGCTCGGATGAAGTAACCGAAAAGACAAATGCAGAGTCGGTGGAGACATCGAAATAGTACTGGTGCGGTCCCGGGTCGGTGATATTCTTTGCCGTCAGGGTCGGGCGGTTGCTCTGAACAACGCCACCGTTGGGAGGTTCATCAGCAGCAGGGACATAGGCATCAGCATCGGTGGCCAGGTTGACATAGCGGAACGAGGTGGCGATAGTGAACTCGGTCCAGTTGACCCGGTCATTGGCGCCGACGCGCCAATAGTACATCTGACCGTTGACCGGGGTAAACGGCAGGGGCACGCTTGTCTGGCCGCCCGGTTCCTCCGGGTAATTGCGCACCGCTCCGACCAGCCCATCCATAGAAGCCTGAGTGTAAATAAAGAAATCATAGAAGATCGAATCACCGTCAGGATCGACAGAGTTGTTGATCACCAGTTCGATCGTTTCACCGCTGATGGATGCGCCGTCGTTGGGCAGGTAGTGGGTCGGCAGCGTAGGGGGGTAGTTTACCCCGTCGTCGGCTGTAACCGTAAATATAGCCGAGTCGCTCCAGTCCGAGAAGCTGACACCATCGAAGGAGCGAGCCCGCCAGCAGAACTGCTGTCCGGCCACCAGGTTGTCCTGAAGCGTGTACGATGTGGTGGTTGCGCCTGACGAAATCCCGTTGGCCGAGGCAAGCAGTACCGTCATACCGGCGTCGTAAACTTCGAAACTGTAAGTCAGCGGGTCGTTGTCCGGGTCGGTGCTGTTCAAAACGGTCAGAGTAGGAGTCAATAGCGATGTCGAGTCACCATCAGCCGGACTTTGAATCGTCGGCGGTGATGGCGGACTGTTGCCGGAAAGTTCGACCTGGAATGAAAACGCGGTGCTCCAGTTGGAATAGTCTATGTAATCGGTCGCCCGCGCCGCCCAGTAGTAGACGACGCCGTTTTCGAGATTGATCGGTACCGCCCAGTCGACCTGGTTGCCGGAACGTAATACCAGACCGGTGGTGACTGGTGAGGAAAGATCACCAAATTTCGATACTACAAACTCACACAGTACCGGGGTGGCGTTGGGATCCTCTCCCTGAGTGATCGAAAGGAGAGGGCGAAAAGTGGCCACCGTATCGTTGTCGGCCGGGGCTATCGGTACCGGCACCGGCGGAGGGGTGTTGGGGGTGGAGAATGAAAACGGTCCCGCCCAGGCGGAAGTGAAAGCTCCGTTGTTGGCTCGTGCCCGCCAATAGTATGTACGACCCGCATCGAGATTCGACAGAGGAGTCCAGCAGGTGGTGGTTGTCTGTTCACCGATGGTGACCGGCGACATGGCACTCACTGTCAGATCCGGGTCAAGATACAGCTCGAAAGTATAGACTACAGGATTATCACACCCGGCCACCGGAGGTGGATTGTATACACACAGACTTGGCCGGTATGTCCCGGCCGGAGCGCCGTTTCCGGGAGCGGCTAGGGTAGGCGCGTCTGGCGGTGACACGCATCCTCCTGTCATCGCTTTGCGGTAAATGGCTCCTTCACCGTTGCGGAAAGCATCGGTCGATTGCGGGGGGCCCCAGTTACCGTCGAAATCCATTTTCTGCCAGGGGCCGTCAAGCAGAGGAATAGCCGGAGCATTACTGTTGTCGAACACTGTTTGATAACTGGACATCGGACGGGACAGAACCATATACTTGAAGCCGTCGTCACCGTTCCAGCGGCGCATAAAGACAACCCAGTTCTGGCCGACGTTATCTTTGCCGGCGCCTTCCGTGATCATACACTCATTGCAGGTTACCGAGGCCGCGTACCATCGAACCGTGTCCTCATCCCAGGCCGGGTCATCACCGTCACGTCCGACCCGCTCCCCGAGGGCGTCCAGCCAGTAGCAACTGTCGCCCGGCATACCGGCGTGAACACAACGGCCGCCCGAAGCTCCGCCGTCCAGCCAGTTCAAAGAACCGTTATCGCCCGGGTCATTGGAGAAACTCAGATAAGTTGTGCGGCTCCGCCAGAGGTAGTAGAGGGCTAATCCATCGTAGTGCCATTTGTTGAAACCGTACGGATCAGGGCTGTGAGAGGGATTGAACCAATGCTCTACATCCGCCTGTGAGCAGGCTACCATCCCCTGATACATAGTCCCCGGGTAATAGTGAGCGGCCGCGGTGGCGCTGTCAATGCTGGTTGCGCCGTTGGTCGGGCCGGGATAAAAAGCGATCGCGCTGCCGTAGGGAGTGCCGGAAAATTCGTGTTCACGGGAAACCGGCCCGCTTATCGAGGGATCAAAATACTCCGGGCGATAGCCGTATGAATACGCATCACCGAGGCCATATCCCCAGCCGATTGAGTTGACATTCAGGCGCAGGCCGGTACGGGTGAGCAGACTTTCGGCAAGGAGTCCCAGGTACTTCAGCAGTACAGTGTCTCTATATGCCGCGTGCCACGGCGACCAGCTTTCGCCTCCGAACTGGGCGTTTACGCCGAGCGTGTTTTCATACATGTAACGGCCCGGGTCGGTACTGGACACTCCGCAGGTCTGTGGCATGCCCATGTTATCGAACCAAAGCCCGGTGATTTCAAAATTACGGGTAGCCGCATGTTTGTTTTTGATGCTGTCGGCATAGGCCTCGATAAAGAAACGCCTGAAGGCGTCGTTGGTGTTGTTGATCAATATCCGTGTATCGCCGTAAGTACGAAGTCTCGAACCTTCTACATTCGTACTGTATCCGGTATAAGCGCCCCAACTGGTCGGAGTGTAGTCACGAGCGTGCCAGTACATGTTTTCCGGATCAACTCCGGCCGCCTGCATCAGGGGGCCGACCACTTCATTGATTTGGGGTAGATCCGCCGAGGAAGTGTGGACGTTGCTGAAATCGACATAGACATAAATCTCAAGGTCGGGGTCGTAGCGAATGAAGTCGTTGTACTTGTCCGAATAACCCCAGCCGTAGGATTTGTCGGTTACCAGCGCTTCATAACGACCGGCCAGGATCGAATCGATCTCATCGGATGTAGGTACCGCGCCATAGTCGAAATTAAAGTAATTGACACTGGGCGTCAGGTCCTGTCCCGCAATCGGACCGACACTGAACAACAGGGCGATGACAATCATCGCCGACAATAACAATCTGTTTCGCAATTCCAACATTTTTCTGTGCCTGGTATCCATGAATTTCCCTCTTCCTGGTTCAACCTTTTCGGCATGTACCGAAGATTCTCTTCAAATCCAGATTATCGGCACTTTACCTGTCTTTATACTACTTCAGCCGCCCTAAAAACAACAAAAACCGTTCCAAAAGAGGTATCTTTGAACAGTTTCCATAATAGTCTTAACATTAGCCACTTGAGTAGTTGTCCATCGGACATAACAAACAGCTTTTCAGCCCATAACTGTAAACAAATAAAGCTGATTTTCAGGGTGCTGAGGTAACTGGCTGCGGATCAGCCGGTTGTCTCTGTGGTCAAAGGATGAGCACTGTTGAGGATTGAACAGGCGGAGTAGCTATGAATCGTTGACACCGGCGGTGATCAGGGGGATCCCGAACTCCTGCTCGAATTGATCGTAGAATGGCCGCATCTGTTTACAGATAGCTTCGGTGAGATAGGTCGGGTTGGGTCGCCACTGGTGCTGGTGGATATCGACGGTCCACTCTTCGCCCATTTTCAGGACATTTTTACGGATTGCCGCGTCCAGCGTCTCCGTGCTTTTGACATAGGACACGCCGTTATCAAGCACCCATTGACGAGGCGCGTAAGTATGATAGCTGGCAATAAACTCGTTGAGTTCGCTGACTACGTTGGCGCGGGACAGGAGTTTGCCGGTATGCTCATTCACGAATGCTTTGGACCCGATAATTGCGTCTTCGAACAGCCCCACCGGGATACCGGCGAACATCATCTCGACAACCGCCACACAGGCCCCTTCATTGCCGGAGAATATCAGCCCGACTTTGGCCGATTTTATCGCTTGGATCATCTCTGAATCGGACAAACCTTCCTTTATCGTGACCTTGTCGGCGCACCCGAAAATACACGCCTCTTCCATGATCGTCTCCGCCGAGCGGCCTTCCCAGCCCCGTCCCAGAAGCAACAGGCGGGTACCCTCAGGCATTCTTGAGAGCACGTCAAACATCAGCCAGTGCCGCTTGTAAACAGCGAAATTAGCCAGCATGACAATGTCGTATTCCCTGGTGGCAGGAGGATCACCGGCAAAAATCTCCGGGTTGACCCAGTTCGAAGATATCAGGGGGATACTTACAAGATTGTCAGCCAGCCGCGCGAAATCATCTTTGTCGGCAACCGCGCTCATGATATTGAACAGTTTCCCCGGCCACATTCGAGCGGCGAGTGTCATGGGCAGATCATGCGGGGGAGACCAGGTCGGGGCAAGCACCAGATGATACTTGTGTTGCAGCGCCTGAAGGTCGACATAACGAAGCAATCGCAGCCAGTGATCCTCAAAGGCGATAAACAGCACACCCTTTTCTTTCTCTGAAATCGGCGGTTTGAGAATAACAGCCTTGCGAATCTCGCGGGGTTTGCTGTGAGGGAAGATTGCGTCCCAGTCAAGCTGAGCAGGGTCCATCCGAGCGACACGACGGCGGATGCGTTTCTCAAGATTATGGAGCTTTATGGTTGTCGGGCAAATTCGAGCCGCTTTGGCCAGGTTTTCGACCGAGCGGGCGCAGGAGGTGGCGTCGTTTGCCGTGGCGATCCGATCACGCATACTGATCAGACTTGCCGCTATCCAGCGGCAGCCGGGGTTGAAACGCGCAAAATCGTTAAATCGATACTTTAGTCGTTTGACAATACTCATGACAATTCCGCGCGTTTGGGCTGTCCTGAAGCGTTCATCGGGACCAATGACGCGTACAGTTTTTCGTGTTGCTCGATCATGGTACGATAAGAGAACCTGTTCGCGGCATATTCACGAGCGGCCCGACCGACTTGCTCGCGCAGGTTTGGTTTCTCCAGTAATGTTGAAACATATCTCACAAATGTTGTCGTATCATCCGGCGGATAAATAAAGCCGATCTTGTCGTCCGAAATCAACTCACGATTGCCGCCGACATCGGAGGCAACCGTCGGAAGTCCCATCGCCATGTACTCCATCAGCGAATTGGAAAGGCTTTCCCGATGAGAACACAACACGGCTATATCCAGCCCGGCCAAATCACGCGCAACGTTATTCGTACTTCCCGGCAAACGGAACTTATCGCCCAGCCCCAGTGTGTGTATCAGGTCTTCGAGTTCATGACGAAAGTGACCTTCACCGAGAACCACAAACCGGGCTTCCGGGTAGCTTTCAATTATCAGGTCGGCTGCGCGAATCAGGAATTCAAGGTTCTTAACCGGTCGCAGATTGGCGACGGCGCCGATAACCATATTGTCTTCGGAAAATCCGTATGCTTCTTTGATCCTTTTTTTCTGTTCCGGTGTCGGCGGGGAAAAGTCGTCCACATCGAGACCGTTGCCGATTACACTGATGCGGTCACGGTCGACTTTTTCCACCATGTGTGTTTCATTCGCCGCGGCTTCGGAATTGGCGATATACTGACTGACGTACCGCCTCAGATATCTGAGAATCGCTATTTCGCGCCGATTGTGCCAGTAACCTCCCCCGATATTTCTGCGGCTGGCGATAATCACCGGCACATGAGCTTTTTGTGCCCATAAAGTACCGGCAAGGTTACCGTCACGGAAAAAAGTCTGGACAATATCAATTTTGTTATCTCTGCAGAAGCGTACGAAGTGTTTTCGACAGGTAAAAAACTCTGTTGACAATAATGATCCGAAGTTCAAAATCTCGACCGGACAACCATCGTCGGTCTCTCTGAGCCAATCGCTCGAGCGCAGACAGACCAGGTGAGGCTGAAACCTGCTGCGGTCAAGAAGTCTGATAATGGCCAGCAACTGTTTTTCGGTCCCCGCGTACGGGGAATGGATAGTGTCGATGACATAAGCGATGTTGATCACGCCGCCATCTCCTCATAGATTCTGGTCAGTTTCACAGCCTGGCGTTCGAAGCTGAAATCGGTCTCTACTACTTTTCGCGCCTGTTCGGCCAGTCGTTTTCTCGTGGGTACTTCCTCGGCTATGCTCAACAGGCCGTGGGTCATGGCAGCATGATCTCCCGATGGTACCAGCAGTCCCGATTTACCGGACTCGATCAGTTCCGGTACACCCCCCACCGCCGTTGCCAGTACCGGGACCCCGACGGCCATAGCTTCAAGAACGACATTGGGCAGTCCTTCCGAGTACGAAGGATTGACCAGCAGGTCGGCCGACTTGATAAACCCCAGTACGTTCGGTTCGAACCCGGGCAATATGAAAT
>JAJRTA010000128.1 GCA_024278515.1 Candidatus Zixiibacteriota bacterium | reverse complement strand
GTTTGGCGGGATCAATGCTGGGAAAATCCAAATGCGATTCTATCACCGGGCAGGCAAACCTGAACTTGCCGAAAGATTTGCCGTTGAGCACGGCGTACACAAATCAAGGCAGGGTATAAAAACATATAGAGCTACATACATATTTTAAGATGTGATTATGAAGTTGTCAAGTTTTTTTATGCTCTGAAGAGCGCCGAGAACCCAACCGTTGCTTGTTGCCTAAGAGTATTATCAAGAGAAAAGCAGAAACGTTTTATTATTTTAAGGATTGAACAGTTACAAAAATCCGGGATAGCTTTTACAACTATCCCGGTACACCCGCGCAGAGAGGTTACTACATTCCCTTAACAACGCGGCCATTTGATCCTTCCGTGGCTCTCGTTACCTGTCGTTGTCGAGGGTCACAACAACGCGACAAAATCCCGAAGAATCCCTTTTGTGATTAAACAAATCAGCAGGTCGCAGGTGCCGGCAAGCTCATAAAAAAAGCGGATGCGCTACATACTTATTAATGACGCTCTCGTGACGCAGCAGGGTTCTGCCGGTGAACAGAAGCAGGATCGGCACGAAGTCATACCGTATCTGATCCGGCATGGAATAGGAAGGAGGCAGTTTTTAATCCGGAAAGTGGAGTCAGTTCCTCTTGCCTTTAGCTTTAGGTTTGTTCGGTTTGGTGTTTGGCGGAGGGCCGGCCAGTTTTGATTTGTGTTCTCCGGCTCTTTTGAGACGGTTGTGTATTTTTACAAAACTGTCGCCTCTTCCGCGCATCTTCACAATTTCGCTCGGTGAGTATCCGTATTGCGCGCTGATGAACTTAAGGTTGACGATATTTATGATGTCAATGTCAGTCAATCGTATCGATTTCCAGTCTTTCTTTTTCTTCTTTTTGAATTGACCCCAGGCTTTGCCATAAGGGGGGCCGGGTGTCCGCTTGAAATCGACCAGGAAGATCTCAGCGGTGACACCGTACTTGAGACAGATATCCATCCAGCTCATACCTTCACGACGATGCCGGATGATAATTCCGGGTGATACAAAGCAGTGTTTGGCGAGAAAAAACACTACCGCCAGCTATTCGTCTGAGATTTTTTCCTTTTTGACAGCCGTGACCTGTTCTGCCTTAAGCTCGAAGTAATCACCAATTGTAAGATAGAAACTCCTGACCCCTTCATCATCGACTTTGCTCCCGGGATCTGCTTCGGCCTGACTCTGCTCGACAAACGTGCCGAAAAGAAACAGGCACAACAGGACTGCAACTAAGTATTTCGACATCGGAATACCTCCGAAATTGTTTTTGCTGCTTACTGACGTTGAGTTTTGGTCCCCAACATTACTTTGATGGGTCTATCGGTTCCGCCAACCGGGGAATTGACTGGAATCAGCCGGGATGTTCACAATAAGTACATTCCGACTGAAAACAGGCCCTGAAACTGAGTTATTTTTTAGGGTCTGCAACCGTGGCGACTTTCCCGGTGCCGGATTCGATCAGTTTTTCACGAGCCATGGTATTGTCCCAGATCCGGTTTACGAAATCGCCCAGCGCACCATCGAGCAACTGCTCAATGCTTTTGTTTTGAAAGTGGGCAATAACTTTGAGCTTGTTGAAATGCTCCTGCCTGAGCCAGACTGCTTTTCTCACCCAGGCTTCACCATTCTTGTCGATCTTGGAATTAGAGACGTAGATCGACTTCTCCGGAGCTTCTTCGGACGGCTGATCCTGTCTGATCTTTGAGCCTTTGATTATGGCCATCGAATAGTTCCTTCCTGAATCTTATCTGTCTATTATCGGCAGTTTGACAGAAAGTTAGAGGCGGGGAGGAAGCTCTTTATACAACTCTGAGGGTGCTCTTTTTCGGACCATATAACATGCGGGAATATTCACATAAGCCTTTGGAGATTCCCTGTTTCGCCCCCCTCCATTTCCTTCAACAAATTGTCTTTGGAGAAAGTTAACCTCCCTGTTTTGCCTTGACATAGCTGAAAACCGGTTCTTATTATGCCGCGTTGACGATGACGTGTTCACATTTGAAATACGAGGAATCGGTCCTTGACAGATTCGGAAAATTATGTTTATGCCGGTATTGATATCGGCGGTACCAATATAAAATATGGTCTGGTCGATCGTGAAGGCCGGATCATTCACCGTGAGCAGCGTCCCACTATGGTTGAAAAAGGGCCGAAGGTGCTGATGCATCTGGTCACTAATATTGCCGAGCGGCTGCTTCTGCACGCAGCCGAGGAGGAGCTTACCGTCAAATGGCTGGGGGTCGGAACACCGGGCGCGGTCGACGCCAGAACCGGGGTTGTGATCGGACCGTGCCCGAACATCGAAGGATGGCAGGGGATGGAGATCGGGTCGACTTTGAGTGAACGGCTTAATATGCCGGTGTATGTCGACAACGATGCCAACCTGGTAGCTCTGGCCGAAGCGCGATTCGGGGCGGCGATAGGTTCAAATTCGGTGGTTTGTGTTACGATCGGTACCGGAATCGGTGGGGGAATTGTAATTGACGGACAGGTCTGGCGGGGGGCGAGCCATTCGGCGGCCGAACTGGGGCATATTTCGATCTGTTACTCCGGCCCCAGATGCGGTTGCGGGCGAAACGGATGCGTGGAAGCATATTGCTCTTCGGGCGCAATTATCGAACGGGCCAGGGCAAAGCTGAAAAAAGGTTCCACGCCGGTATTTGATGCCTTGCTTGATGGGGATCTGGAGAAGCTTACAATAAAAAAACTGTTTACCGCTAACAAGAAACACGATTCTGTGGCCAGGGAAACCCTGAACGAGACCGCCAGCTACCTGGCTGTCGGACTGGCTGGGGTGGTGAATCTTATCAACCCGGAAACCGTAGTAATAGGTGGCGGTGTTGCCGACGGGGGGGGAGGATTTGTTGACGCCGTAGCCAGAGAAGTCAGGGAACGAGCTTTCGATTCGGCCGTAAAAGACCTGAGAATCGTCAAGGCCAGTTTGGGAAATGACGCCGGGTTTATCGGAGCCGGACTTTTAGGAGAAAAATACTGATGAGTGAATCTCGTGATTTGGAACAGAGTCAGACAAAAGACAACCGACCTCTGAGTATCAAACTGGTCACCGGTTATGCTTTCGTGTTTGCGACCTTGTTCCTTTTGTACGGCGGTGTCAAGGTGGTTCTTAGTTTTCTGGATCATAACTACCAGGACTTTGCCCAGCCGATAGTGATACTGGTGATGGGGCTGATTCTTTTGGCGCCTGCTTTCGCCTTTCGCGATTCAAAACCATGGGGTTACTGGGGACTGGTAGTAATTAACGGCCTGGTGGTGATCCTGTCTGTTATTGGATTCAGGCAGTATGAGAATCTGGTCCTGCTGGTTTTCTCCGGGCTGGCTTTGTATACTTTGCTGAGTAAAAAGTATTTGTACCTTCATCGCTAATATTTCGTTTGACAACATCCGACAAACCAATAAATTGCCCTTTCCAAAGCATATCACCCGGTGGGTGATGCGTAAAGTTGGCGCCCTAGCTCAGTTGGTAGAGCAACGGACTGAAAATCCGTGTGTCCGCGGTTCAATTCCGCGGGGCGCCACTTTTTTTATTGCCCAATCGGGCAAGTCAATTTTTCTCTGTTCAAGTTCCAGCCTGTCCCGTATTATTTCTAACTCCTTTCGATAACTTATATTACATTTCAATTGAAAGGGGTAACAAAACATAACAGAATAGTGACAGAAACAAAATGGCGAACGATTTTGAAAAACTTATCTGCGAGCAACTCCACAACCGCATACTCATACTTGACGGCGGATACGGATCGTTGATCCAGACACATGGGCTGTCGGAGACAGATTATCGGGGTCAGCAGTTCGCCGACCACCCGGTGGATCTTAAAGGTAACGGCGATATTCTCTGTCTTACTCAGCCTGATATCATAACCGGTATCCATGAGGCCTATCTCGAAGCCGGTGCCGATATAATTACCACCAACAGTTTCATCGCCAACGCTGTCTCACAGGCCGATTATCGGACCGAGTCATGGGTGCGCGATATGAATATAGCCGCCGCCCGCATCGCCCGCGCCGCAGCCGATAAATTCACTCAGGCCGATCCCTCCAGGCCCCGTTTCGTGGTTGGTTCGCTTGGGCCGACCAATCGTACCTGTTCGATCTCACCTAAGGTCGAAGATCCATCGTTCCGTAATATCACTTTTGATCAGCTTGTTGATGTGTATTCCGAGCAGGCTAAGGCACTGCTTGAGGGTGGTGTGCATATACTGATGGTCGAGACCGCGTTCGACACCCTCAACGCCAAAGCGGCCCTGTTTGCGATTCTGGAGATATTCGACAACCGAGGCGAGACTGTTCCGGTGTGGGTGTCGGGTACTATCACCGATACATCCGGCCGGACGCTTTCCGGTCAGACGCCGGAAGCGTTCTGGATATCGGTGTCGCATGTCAGGCCTGTGTTCGTAGGGCTTAACTGCGCCCTTGGAGCGGAAATGTTGCGCCCCCACATGCGGGCCCTGTCAAAAGCAGCCGGCACTTTTGTGACGGTTCATCCCAATGCCGGGTTGCCTAACGAACTGGGCGGCTATGATGAAACTCCCGAGCAGATGGCGCGGTCGCTCCGTCAGTTCGCCGAGGAGGGGATGGTCAACGTTGTCGGCGGCTGTTGTGGTACGACACCGGAACATATTAAAGTTATCGCTGAAGCAGTCGCCGGTTTACCTCCGCGCGAAGTGCCTCATCCGGAGCGTCGGTGTTTTCTGGCCGGACTGGAACCGCTTGAGATCGGTCCCGACTCGCTGTTCGTTAATATCGGAGAGAGGACCAACGTGGCCGGATCGGCGAAGTTCGCCCGGCTCATTCGTGAGGAAAAGTACGAAGACGCTCTGGCGATAGCCCGTCAGCAGGTACAGGGGGGAGCGCAGATTATCGATGTGAATATGGACGCTCCGTTACTTGATGCTGCGATAGCCATGACCAGATTTCTCAACATGGTGGCTTCCGATCCGGAGATCAGCCGGGTCCCGGTTATGATCGACTCATCGGACTGGGCGGTGATTGAAGCCGGGCTGAAATGTGTTCAAGGGAAGGCGGTAGTGAATTCGATCAGCCTCAAGGACGGCGAGGAAGAGTTCCTTCGACGGGCAGGGTTGATTCGTCGCTACGGCGCGGCTTTGATTCTGATGGCCTTTGACGAAAGAGGACAGGCGAACAGCTACCAGCGCAAGATGGAAATATGCACGCGAGGCTATAATCTGCTCATTGAACACGGCTTTCCGCCGGAAGATATAATAATAGACCCGGCGATTCTGACTGTCGCCACCGGAATGGATGAACACAACGATTACGCGGTGGCGTTCCTTGAGGCCTGTCGTGAAATCAAAAAGTCGCTTCCCTGTTGTCTGGTTTCGGGTGGTGTGAGCAACCTGTCGTTTGCGTTTCGTGGTCATGATGTAGTTCGTGAAGCGATGCACGCAGTTTTTCTCTATCATGCGGTGCGGGCCGGTATGGATATGGGAATAGTCAACGCCGGGCAGTTGATCGGTTATGAAGATATCGAGCCGGAATTACGAAAGGCGGCTGAGGATGTGATATTAAACCGTGATCCTGAGGCAACAGCCCGGCTTGCCGAGCTGGCCGAGCGGACTTCGCGAAAGAAATCGAAACTTCCTGACAACGACAACTGGCGAACCAGGCCGGTGACCGAAAGGCTTACTCATGCGTTGATTGCGGGGATTGCTGATTTTGTCGAAATAGATTCCGAGGAAGCGATGCGGGCTCTGGGTGATCCGCTTTTGGTGATCGAAGGTCCCTTGATGGACGGCATGGACAAAGTCGGTGAGCTGTTCGGTTCCGGTAAGATGTTCCTTCCGCAGGTGGTAAAGACTGCGCGGGTAATGAAAAAAGCGGTCGCGGTCCTGACGCCTTATCTGGAAGCGGCGAAGAAAGAAGGCGAGGCGGAAAAGCGCGGCAGAATTCTTCTGGCTACGGTCAAAGGGGATGTGCATGATATCGGCAAGAATCTTTTCGGCGTGGTGATGAGTTGTCACGGCTATGAGATTGAGGATCTCGGGGTGATGGTGCCGCTGGAGAAGATTCTGGACCACGCCGCCGATGGAAAATTCGACATGGTCGGCCTGAGCGGACTGATCACACCGTCGTTGGAGGAGATGGTTGAAGTGGCGCGCGAGATGAACCGTCGT
>JAJRTA010000127.1 GCA_024278515.1 Candidatus Zixiibacteriota bacterium | reverse complement strand
CTGATTATGATATTGTTACGGTAGAGGGTGCGTCATGGAACAACGGGCAACTCTGTTTCACGGCGGATGTTGAAGGCACCTACAACTTCAATATAGAAGCTGTAAACTCCTGCGGTTATGCCCGTGAAGGATTGACCGTTGAGGTAACCGAGACACCGGCTGAAGGCTGGACCGGTCATATCTACGCCGCTTTCGGACTTGCCGATGACTCGGCGGAGTTCGCGGTACGGCCCGGATCGCTCGATGATTGCGACGCGACCGATATCCCCAAAGTGCCCTGTCCGCCTGCAGGTGACTGTTACCAGGTCTATTTCACACAAACCTGCGGCACGTTTGATATGTTCCAGACCCTGACCCACGGTGATTATGACTGCACAGCCGAAGTTCGTGTCTGGCCGATGGAAGTCATGGCCACCTCACCTTCTGCTGTTACTCTGACCTGGGATATTACAGCGATCGCACCGGGGTGTAACGTCTATCTGACAGATCCTGCGACTCGCGCCCGTATTGATATGCGCGCACAGAACAGCCACACCTACAGCCAGACCGAGCAGGTTCATCCTTTTGAGATTGTCGTAGGCGACGATTGCTTAGAGTCAACGTTTACCGCAAAGCAGGGTTGGAACATGATATCACTTCCGCTCGATCCGACCGAATGCGCCGGTAACGCGCCGTCGGATATTATTGGCGATGACACCAGTCCCTACCAACTGTTCCTTTATAACTGCAACCCGTCCGGATACCAGGCGCCTGCTCAACTGAATTCCTACGGGACAGGTTACTGGCTCCTTGTTACCGAGAATGCCACCATAGACGTACAGGGTCATACCAGCGAACCTGTCGACGGTCCGATACCGATAGCATTGTGCGCGGGTTGGAATCTGATCGGAGACCCGTTTGATGTCGATGTTGACTGGTCCCGCACGGAAGTCGACTCGGCAGGTCTCGTACTTCCGTTGGCCGAAGCGGTGTCCCGCGGCTGGGTATACAACCTGTTGTACGGGTGGAACGGGGTTAGTTATGTTTATTCATACACGCTTTCTCCGTGGACCGGTTGCTGGATGCCTTCGAATCTCGATGATGTCAGCCTGCTGGTCTACCCGGCAACGGGCGGTTTCTTTGCCGGGCGAACGAATGCCGAATATACCGGGGATAACCTCGTCACGATAAGCCTTGCGGATGATGAGGAAGCCCGGGTGCGCATCGGGCTTGAGGGTGACAACCTTTACGATCAACCCCTTCCGCCGGAAAGTCCGATTTCGAGCGAGTCGCGCATGGCTTTGCTGAGCAATGCCGAATCTGTTTTCGACCGGTATGCTCAACTGGTGATGCCGGCTGACGACGAAATCGTCTGGACAGTGCAGTCTTCCGGGGATGCGTCATCCGATGCCGGCATTTCTTTCTCGAATGTGTCGGCTTTAACCGAACACGGCTATCGGATCACGGTAACGGACCGGGCCGGTACGGCGATAAAGCTGACCCGGGATGCTACCGTGCATCTGTCCGGAAAGGAGTTTACTGTTGTGGCGCAACGTTCGGCGTCTTTAACAGGTGAACTCCCGAATGATTTCTATCTCGGTCAGAACTATCCCAACCCGTTCAACCCAAGAACGGAGATACGGTTCGGCCTGCCGGTTGCATCCGAAGTCAGACTGGAAGTGTACAACGTTCTCGGCCAGTTGGTGGCAGTAGTTGCCGACGGTAACTATCCCGCCGGTGAACATGCTGTAACCTGGGACGCATCTTCGTTTGGCAGCGGTGTCTACTTCTATCGTCTGACGACCGAAACTTTCACCCGGTCTCGAAAGATGTTGTTATTGAAATAGGAGTCGCGGGATCAATACAATTCAAAAAGGGCAACCTTCGTAAGGGTTGCCCTTTTATTTTTCATCATGAAATGGCCGAAAGACCTGCAGCTACTGTTCCAGTCCGCGTAATGAGGCGCCATTGAAAGTTCGGAATATCTTCGCCGCAGCCGGTCCCTCCGGGACATAGAACCCGACATCGGTTGAAGCACCATAAGCAATTCGAAGCTCGTCGCCGCCAATGGCCGGGCCGTTATAGATTACGATATTAACGCAGACCGTACCGATATCCGTGCCGAACGGTTCTCCGCCGTCATCGAGGCATGTAACCGTCACAGTATGATTGCCGGGAGATAATTCAACATTGAAAGTATTTGCTGCACCCTTGGGTGTTACTCCGACATCGCCACCATCGACGGCAACAAGGAAAATGTCATCCGCGGCCGGACCGCAATCGCTGACTATGATCTGTACATTCTTATCACAGCATCCGGCATCGCACTCGTCGATTTCATTGTCACCATCATTGTCGATACCGTCGTTACAGACCTCCACCCCGCCTTCATCGGCGTCACCTTCCACGTCATCAGGATCGGCGTCGTCGTTGGCGCGGTCACCCTGATCGGTTCCAGCCTGATCTTCATCGCACTGGTAAACGCCATAGTCAACGCTCATACCAACCCGACGGTCTTCAAGGGTTCCCTCCCGATCAACACAGCGAGTGAATTCCGACTCGACATTACCGAGGCTGCGGTTTTCCGGGTCGGCCGCCTGCGCAGCTATAACCTCGCCATACAAGCCATAAAGACCGGCCAGGTAAAGCGAATACAGTTCCATCTGGCTGGTCGAGTTGGTCAGTGCATACGACACATCACCTGAGCTGCATGATTGTTCACGAAGTTCCCTCAGACGTTGATCGAAGAAATCAGCAAGACTGTTGAAGTCGGCTGCAACTCCGTCAAGCTCAGACACAGCCAACGCGAATTCCGAAAGGAGCGCTTCATAGTCGACTCCATCACCACCGTCACCGGAAATATCCCTGATGTCATCGTCGAGTTCGTCATCTCCCTCATCTCCATCACCGTTAACTCCACTCATATCAATGGATATGCCGGCCATGACGCTCCCTGAGCCGGGAGTAACAGTTGTATTGCCGCTGGCGCTGGATCCACCAGGGAGAACAACATTGGCCGTCAATGTCAGGGGAGTGTTCAACTGATGATCGACCGGTCCCAGCGTAAAATTGCCGCCGGCATCGGTGGTCGTACTTACGCCGCCGCCGGATACCGAAGCACCGCCGATCGGAATCCCTTTAGTATCATTAACTGTACCGGTAACTGTTACCGGAGTTGTACCGGCACTCAAAGTGATTACAACGCCGCCTATGTCAGTATTGGCGCCGTCGAAAGTGACAGTGACAGGACCGCCGGACAATTGTGTCGAACCATCACTATGTGTAGCGCTCACACTTGCTGTTTCATTGGCTACCAGCTCAATCGGAGGTAAAGTAAAGTTCCCGGAGCCATCGGTTGTTGTCGAGACAGTACCGCTGGTCACCACGGCGCCGGAAACACCTGTGCCCTGTTCATCCACAACAGTTCCGGAGATATTGACATCGTGAACATTTTCCTGTTTAACCTGCAGTAAGATGGTCGGCGCAGTAGCGATATCGGCAGTAGGCGTACAACTTACCGAACCGGAAACAGTCGTCCCCTGGTAATCGGTGAACGACGCGCTGATTGTCACCGGGGTGCCCAGCTTATGTTCAAACGGAGGCAGCGAATAGCGACCAGAACCGTCTGTCATTGCTGAGCCGCCCGATGGTTCCGATACCGTCACATTCGCCAACCCCAGACCGTCAAGATCATGTACATACCCGGAAATTGTCACATCAGCTTCCATTTCGATGTCCAGTGTAATGACCACTCCGCTGATCGTTGTGTTGGTCCCGTCGAATGTCACGGTTTGAGGAGCGCCTCCGAAAGTATTCGCGCCATCGGTCAGGGTAGCCATCAACGTAATCGATGAGTCTTTAACCAACATAAAAGGACCAATACTGAACGTGCCGCCGGTTGAAACCGTGACAGCTCGGCCGCCGCCGGTAACCACCGCACCGTCAACACCGATACCATTGGCGTCGGTGACCCGTCCGGTGACAGTCACAGAAGCAGGAATAATGACCGGAATACTTAAGGTTACTGTGCCGGGGGAAGTTCCATCGTAGGTAACGGTAACAGCATTCCCGCCCACTTTTATCCCTCCCTGAGCAACCACAGACGGAGTGAGAGTTACTGAAAACGGCTCTTCCTCCCAGTTGGCGGGGACATCAACAGGCCCCAGCGCCGCAGTTCCATCACTTCCGGTAGTGGCGTCAGACACTCCCTGAGTACACGTTACAACAGCCCCCGGCAGAGGCTGACTATTGTCGTCGAGAACGGTAACATTGATTACCCAGGTCGTACCGGTTGTGGCAGTATCCCCGGTCTCAGCAGCTTCAATTAATATATCGACACCGGTGTGGCTTTCCCCCGTGATCATAACGGAGGCTTCCCCCGAATGTCCATCCTTCGTTGCGGCACAGGTCACTTCGCCCCCCACGGCAATCTGAACCGACAGGGAATAGGAGCCGTCAGCACCGGTGGTAGTACTGCCAAGACTGCCCGCATCAGGCGCTGATGCCGAAACAGACGCCCCGTCACAGGGGACATCCGCCTGACTGGTATCTTTTTTTATCGTCACAGTTCCCTGGATAATCGATGTAAAGGCGGTTTTGGAAAGAGTGTAATTCAGGCCGCTTGTTACCTTTCCCGGAATACGACCATCACTCTCGATGGTTTCGAAGTCCTTTTTGGAAACTTTTTCGTGGATGGCATCGCCTGCTTTACCTTCGATCATGATTTCAAACTTGCCGTCATCATCGGTGATCTCGGAATAAGTTTTGCCGCCTACGGTAAGTTCCACTTTCGCACCTGAAGAACGTTGCTTGTCACCATCTTCTTCTTCGTAAACTGTACCTCGAACCAGCACGTACTTTTCATACTCTTTGATAACAGCGTTTACAGTCGAATGATGTTTATCGGAGAGGAGATAATTGGCAACGAATGTTTCCTCATCAAGTCGTCCATAGAAGTAAGCGTCATCATATAATCCCAGTTTGTCGACTATGATCCATCCTTCATCACTTTTGCTTTTCCAGCCACTGAACAGTTCATAGTATCCCCGGGCTTCTGTTACTATACCCTGCTTCAGTGAATTGGCGCGGCTGGCCAGCCAGGCGGGATTGAGTGAGATACGTTCGAGAAGCAACTCGTGCCACCGGTAAACGGTCTCGGCCATTTTGGACACGATATATCCGCGACTGGTGGCCTGGTCGTACAGGAAGTAATCGGAGTTCCCCTCATAGGTTTCTCCGCTCATTCTGGGGAAAACCCCGCTAGCGAAATAGGTCAGGCAGTTCGAACCGCCTGCGGCCCGGAAAGCCGCCTGTTGATCCTGACGGTAGCCGGATTGCGCGCACAGCGAACCGCCCCGAAAAGCATCTATCTTCTTGCCGAGTTTGTCGAGAGCCTTGGCATAGTCGCCGGCTACCTCAGCGTACGCTTTAATCCACGGACCGAGTATCTGCCCGACCAGGGGGATCTTCTCCATCTTGCCTGCAGACTCTTTCAGCAAATCACCGATCAAGCGCAGCCCATAGGTAGGATTGTCCTTAGCATGTTCCGGGTCGAACTTTTTTGTGAACTCCCACAGATTTTCCACTTCGCCGGCATATTTGTTGGCCTTATCCAGATAACCAGACGCCGCCTCGAGTTTTTCCGTCAACCCGGCTTTGTCCAGTTCATTGAACATTTCACGGAGCTGGTTCACTTTGGCCGTGGCCGCATCGGTCTGACTCTTATCAAGATTGAACAGTCTCCGGGCCAGTTCGATACCTTCCTCGGGGGTATCGCTGAAAACAGCATCATGATACTTTTTGTACTTTTTACGGAATTCGTCGAATTTTCCCTTGCTTTCCTTCATCGTTTCGCGGACAGCTTTCCATTCGTCTTCAGTCTGCCGGAGGGCTTCCTGGAAATCATCATCAGCGGAAACCGATGATACGATCACGAACAGTATCCAGATGATCTGGCTGATTATAAACGGTAAGCGTTTCATTATTTATTCTCCCGGCAGTTTTCTTTTTCTATGGATGAACATCAAACAGGTAGCGAACCTGCACGCCAACCTGAGATTTGTCGAGATCATTGGGTGAAGCTATATCGGCCCTGGTAGAGTGCAGGTCGCCGTATCCGTCAACAAACCAGTCCCGGTTGACCGGATATGAAAATCTGATTTTCAACTTGAGAATACCGGTGTTTCTGACCGGACTCGCATTGTAGAGTATCGTGCGGATATAGCTTAATTCGGCACGTCCGGTGATTCCCGGTTCTATTGCAATTCCCGCGGCCATATCGAAACCCAGACGCACCGTGTTGGCCGGGTTACGGAAGACGAAATCAACATCAACTATATCCTCGTCGAAGGCATCGGATCTTTCGGTATCGATAAATGCCTTGGCGGCGATGATCGGCCCTATCGACAGTGTGTTCAGCATTCCCTCTGACGACTGTAACCAGCCGAAGCGATAATAGATATCCAGGGTATTAGGCGGATGAACATTGGAGAAACGCAACGAATTATTCTTGTCTGAAGATTCAACATAGTATCGCGCGGCCAGATTGAACCGTGAATAGACCCCGCGACCCATCGGTCGTGAGTTACGACGATATTGCACCTGTGCAAAGTCGAACTGAAGCGTATCCTGATGTCTCCGGTAAACAAGGTTCCATTGCGTCAAAACAGATTTCGCCCCACGCGAAGCAGTCTGGTAGATCAGTTTGACATCGGTCATATCGGCATCATCCCGGTTGGGATATTTGTACATCTGTACTTCAGGCCCCCACTTTTTACTGCCGGTCGCGCTCCGCCTCCCGAAATACAGGTGGGCTTTCAACCGGTTGTTCTCCATTGGAGAATTAGTCGCATTCGGCATCTTGAACTGCTGATAACTGACGCCGAATTGCGAACCGCCCGGAGAAAAAGTGTACACAAAGCTCGGGGTCGTTTCGGTATGATCGAGCGCTTCAATATCGTTCGTTTTTTTCAAATAGTGCAGTTGAACTTTTACTTTGCCGGTTCCCACCGTAATCTGATCACGGGCCGTAAACGAAAGCGTTTTGTAATCGGCGGTACTGAGATTGGAGTATCCTCGTGAATCCATTCTGAGCTGAACATTCACATCATGCGACGATAACCGAGTAGAAAGCCGGCCGAAAAAACCGGTTTGTGAGTAATCGGCGTTATTGTTATCCTTGTCGCTGTATTTCGAAAGATCGAAACCGGCGGTCAGAGTGGTCTGCGATGACAGCTGATAGTTAACTGCGGCGCCAAAATCGGTCAGCCCGATTTCGCGACGCAGAGTGGTTTTCCTATGACTAAAATAGGCGTCGACAGAGGTTGCGATACCCGGGGTATAACGTCCTGTCAGGATGAGACTGAGATCAGTCGAAGAAGCGTCGATATTACTGACGGAATTAGGCCTTTTGTACCTGGAAGAGCCTGTCCCTAAAGTCAACTCTCCGTTGATCCAGGCAACCTTTTCGTCAACCCTTCCACTGCCCGGCAAAGCGCGTTCGGGGGGCGGTCCGAAGTCTCTGGTCGTCCTGCTCCAGTATTTGCTGATATGTCCCCGGTATTTTCGCAAATTCTCTTCCAGAACCTGCAATTTGCTCTTGAGCTCGTCGGTCAACCCGGTCGAACCAGACTGCCGGTCAAGCCGGGAGCTCAGCTTGTTCAGCAGGGCCTCGGCTTCATCAGCATTGGATCGGAAAACATCTACCAATGGCTTGATTCGAGACATTCTGTTGCTTGCGTCGATCATACGACTCGGGAGAGGCGAGCCGTCACCCGACCGACAGGTCTCATCAAGCTGTTTAATTTGCTTCAAAACAGCGAGAGTCAGTCCGCGAACACGGTTGACCTGACGAGAGACTTCATCGTAGCCACGTTGAAGCTGGCTATCGGAATCTGCAAACAGACTGCCGCCGGATATCAGCATAAACAGCAACAGTATGACACCTTTGCAAAAGGTGTTCTTTTCTTTGAGATTGTTTTTGTCCATCGGCAAATTATATTCCTTTAATCCTGACCGTTTTTTCAAGTTCGTATCTTGCCCTGCCTTAGCAGACTGAATCAATCATATTCACAGGTCAACATAAATATACCTCAACCAGGATATAAATAATTACGTGTGATAGAGTTGATATACAGAAAAGCAGGCAGTAAACAGAGATGCTACGGAAGAATTGTGAGCTTCATCGGCTGGCAATACGTTAATGCAGGAGCATTAAAGTATGATGCCAAACCATGTTCTTTGTGTGGAATCATGAACAGGTCG
Source organism: Candidatus Zixiibacteriota bacterium (assembly GCA_024278515.1). Lineage (GTDB taxonomy): Bacteria > Zixibacteria > MSB-5A5 > GN15 > FEB-12 > JAJRTA01. Next base: position 5,165 of record JAJRTA010000127.1, on the reverse strand, counting down.
CAGGGGTTACTTTTGACCCGACAATGACTTCATCCTGAGCAACAGTGGCGGATTCGACTGACTTGCTGACAGGAATCAACAGATCCACCGCCCGGATGGTTAGCTTTGACTCAAACCCTGGTTTTCAACAACCCCTGGAGGAGGCGGGTATGATGTATTATTATCTGTCCAGCCCGGTGATCAGTCCTTCATCGATGCTAAAAACCGCTCGTTGTTTTTGGTCTTTTTCAACCGGTCAAGCAGGAACTCCATCGCCTCGATCGGGTTCATCTCGGCCAGAAACTTGCGCAACACCCAGATCTTCGTCAGCACATCCTCGTCCATAAGGAGTTCTTCCTTGCGAGTCGAAGAACGGTTGATATCCATGGCAGGGAAAATTCGACGGTCGGCCAGGCGGCGATCCAGGACCATTTCCATATTACCGGTGCCTTTGAACTCTTCAAAAATGACTTCGTCCATACGGGAACCGGTTTCGATCAGGGCGGTAGCTATGACCGACAGAGAGCCTCCCTCTTCGATATTACGAGCCGCACCAAAGAACCGCTTCGGTTTATGCAAAGCGTTGGAGTCGACACCGCCGGAGAGAATCTTGCCGGAGTGCGGTACAACCGAGTTGTGCGCGCGGGCCAGCCGGGTGAGTGAATCGAGCAGGATGACCACATCATGGCCGCTCTCGGTCAACCGTTTGGACTTTTCCAGCACCATGTTGGCCACCTGGACATGCCGCTCGGCCGGTTCATCGAAAGTAGATGAGATAACCTCACCGTTAACCGAGCGTTTCATATCGGTAACTTCCTCGGGACGTTCATCGATCAGAAGCACGATCAGTTTGACTTCCGGGTGATTGGTCGTGATCGCCTGCGCGATGTTCTGCAGGATAATCGTTTTGCCGGCTTTCGGCGGCGATGTGATCAGTGCGCGCTGGCCTTTACCGATCGGGCACATCAGGTCGATAATCCGGGTGGTCAGCCTTTCCGGACTGACCTCGAGCTTGAACGCCTCATCCGGATACAGCGGAGTGAGATTGTCGAAAAGTATCTTATGTTTGACTTTCTCAGGATCACCGAAATTGATCGACTCGATCTTGAGAAGCGCGAAATACCGCTCGTTGTCTTTGGGCGGACGGACCTGTCCGGCGACTATATCACCTGTGCGCATATCGAACCTTTTGATCTGCGACGGCGAAACATAGATATCATCCTGACCCGGCAGATAGTTGTAATCCGGCGACCGCAGGAACCCATAACCCTCATCAAGGATCTCCAGCACGCCATCAGCAAGGATCGTACTGTCTGACGAAGAGGCATGTTCCATGATCTTGTAAATCAATTCCGATTTGCGCAGACCCGATACCCCGGGGATATCCATTTCCTCGGCCATCTTAAGCAGGTCGGCAATAGTTTTCGATTTGAGGTCAACTAACTCCATAACTTGTCCTTAAAATGAGATTTTTGTAAACTGTCTTGTCTTTGTACCGGGGGCAGTCTAATGATCTGAAAGTTCCTCGACCGGGACATCTCCCCACAACCGCTCCAGTGCGTAGAACTGTCTGGTCGGCTCAAGGAATATATGCACTACGACATCTATGTAGTCCAGAAGAACCCAGCTACCCTGCGTGTATCCCTCACGATGATACGGTTTGATTCCATTCTCCAGCAACCCCTCTTCGATGGCCCGGACAATCGCCTTGACATGGACATCAGCTTCACCCGAAGCGATGACAAAATAATCCGCAACCGATGAAACTTCCTTTACTTTCAGGATTTTGACATCGAACCCTTTTTTCTCTAGGGCCAGCCGTCCGGCTAAGTGGGCTTGTTCACGTACCGATAATGCGCTCAAAAGTCGAGTTTACTTCTCCCTGATATAAGTTTTGAGGGCACCTGCCGTTTCCCAGTCCTCACCCAACACGATTGTTGCCGAGACCTGGCGGTAGTTATGTTCCAGCGGCCGGTAACCGATATCCTCCGTCGGTAAACCTAATCTGTTCGCGAGGAGTCCTGCCGCGGTAAGATCTTCGATGCGCGACAACACAAAAGTCTGATTGACCGGTACTATATCGAAATTGTCGGTATCGACCACCTGTATCTCTATTTCGGAGTCGGCGTAATCGGCCAGTCCGTCAGCCAGCCGCGATGCCAGACCGTTGACCCCACAACCGTTGAGTATCTGCAACCTCACAACATGCTCCGGCGAGCTGAGAGTTCGCGACACCCCCTGCCCCACCCGCACCGACATGCTGATCACATACACCAAAACCACGAAAAAGGTGACGGCGATTCCGATTTCCAAAAGCCGTGATCTTTGCAGACGCTGCCGCAACGAAACCGGACCGCCCCCACCGTTGCTGTGTGGTTTTGATAATTTTCGCATCTCTGTTTTCTGGAAAACGGAAGGAAGGGATCGCTCAGTCACGCCAATCCCCCGGGGAACTAACGCGGGCCGATCGGATTATACCAGGAGCTGCTCCTGCCTGCTAAAGGGTTTAGAACACCATCATAACGCTGAACCATAAAGGTCATACGGAACTTGTCGGAAGGATGATAGTCAAGAGTAAAACCGGGCAACAGAGTAGCGGTACGTCCCTCACCCAAGGAACCACTGGAGTGGGCAACACCAAGATTGATACTCAGACTGAGACTTTTTGAAATATCGTAGAACATGGTCGAGTTCAGCAATCCCACCGAACCTGAGCTCGATCCGCCGGAGAAGAAACTGACCGAATAGGAGTGCGACCACCGGATTCTGGAAAAGTCCAGAAGCGAAAACGGGTTGGAAGCAGGCCTTATCGACAGGCCGGGGGCGTTGTTGATTCTCTCCGCCTGCGCCCGGTCAACCATCTGGGCGGACAAACCCGACACAAACAAGACCAGCGCCACCACTATTAGTAAATACTTCATATATACTCTCATATCCTTACACCTCAAATCTATCAATATTTTACGCGACCGTCAACCAAAAAAACGAATTGGGGCAACCCCGGTGTTTACGGCTAATATTATAACGCATAAACACTGTTTTAAGATTAAAAAACATTTCCATTTTGTCGCCGACAGCAAATCATGATGAAAATCACGCCTTTTCATTGAATCTCCTTGTCAGCCGCTCCAACTGGTCGACAGAGTTGATTCCGAGGCCTTCATCAGGGTTGCCGGTCGTAACTACTGCCACTTTTTCGCCCGCACCGTGCAAAATCTCGATCGTATCGGTCAGATAATACTCGTTCTGGTCGTTGTCGTTACCTATTTGATCGAGTATTTCAAAAAGTCGCTGATTCTCGAAACAGAAGGCGCCGGTGTTGATTTCCCTGATTTTAAGCGTCGCTTCATCGGCGTCGCGATGTTCCACAATCTTTTTCAGCAGGTCAGTGTCGGGGACACGGACAATCCGGCCGTAACCGGCCGGATCATCCAGTAAAGCTGAAAGACAGGTCGCCGCCGCGCCGGTACGAAGATGAGTCTCGAACAGCCTTTGGTATGATTCGGTGGTTACAAACGGCATATCCCCAAGGGCAATCAGAGTAGTGCCGTCAAAATCAGCCAGCTTCTCACGGGCCATCATAACCGCGTGCCCGGTACCGAGTTGCTCCCGCTGCCAAACAAACTCGACTTCCCGATCGGACAGAGTCTGCTCGACCATTTCCCCCTTGTAACCTATCACTACTACTGTTTTATCAATAGAAAGTTCAGCCAAACGGTCCAGTACAATTGAGATCATCGGGCGGCCGTTTATGGTATGAAGCACTTTGGGCAGATCGGATTTCATCCTCTTGCCTTTGCCCGCGGCCAGTACAACTGCGGCTTTTTTCTTACTCATAATGTGTCTCTTCGGTTGAATCATCCACCCCTTCCCCGGAGGCGGTTTACTGGTATCAGAGGCTTATTCTACCGGTCTGTTGTTCTTATCGACATGAACAATCGAAGGCTTGAAATCTTTCAGCTCATCTTTGTGCAAATGGCCATAGGCGATAATAATGATCAAATCCCCGATACTCCCCTTGCGAGCCGCCGCGCCGTTCAGGCCGATTGTCCCGCTGCCCGCTTTTCCCTCGATTACATAGGTCTCGAACCGCTCACCGTTGGAGATATTGGCCACCTGGACTTTTTCGTACTCGATCAGATCGGCTTGTCGCATTAAATCAGAATCAATAGTGATGCTGCCGACATAATCCAGGTTGGCGTCGGTTATGGTGGCACGGTGGATTTTTGATTTACAGACCGTAATTAACATAATGTCCTGTCGCCGGTTTTCAAGCGCACCAATATAGCAAAAACCTCGTTTCGCGCAAGCGGATATGCGCTTCTGCGCGGCCGCCTGTCCACTCTTTTAACCTGGTGCCGGGGAAACAGTTCCTCAGGCAGACAAAGTAAACAGCCCATAAAAAAACCGCCTGAACGGGCGGTTTTTTTTCGTGTCATTTTCCCTGAGTCGACCGTTCAGGTCGCCGCTTCAGGTCTGGACGGGGCCGGTTTGCGGCCGCGGACATTTTTGGTCACTTTGCCGGCGCGCAGACAGGAAGTGCAGACCGTCATCCGTTTCGGCTTGCCGTCGACCAGCGCCCGTACCCGTTGCAGATTGGGGTACCAGCGCCTTTTGGTAGTATTATTGGCGTGCGAAACGTTGTTTCCGAATCCCGGCTTCTTGCCGCATATTTCACAGACTTTGGACATATTTTCCAACTCCTTTCAATCGAGCGGCTAATCTACCAATTCTATCGGAAAAGGCAAGCGAATTCTGAGCCGCCTGTCTTAAATAGAAATCGGACCGACCTACGGGCAGAGTGTCGGTTCGGGGCCGCCGTTGAACATGTAGTCCACCAGGTGCACCAGGTCGGCAATGTCGATGTCGTCAGCGGTATCCTCACCCGGCGAGGCCAGATCGCTTCCGTCGATATTCGTCTCCGGCCAGCATAGCGGTTGCGCGCCGCCTGAGAACATGTAGTCCACCAGATAAACCAGGTCAGCGATGTCGATCGCATCACCGGGATCATAGTCGACATTACCGCGAATCGGAGCGATACAGCAACCGTCGCAAGCATCACCGATACCGTCAAGGTCTTCATCCGCCTGGTCGGGGTTGTAGATGTCGGGACAGTTATCACAGGAGTCGCCGACACTGTCGGCATCGATATCTTCCTGGACCGGGTTGGCAACAGTCGGGCAGTT
>JAJRTA010000126.1 GCA_024278515.1 Candidatus Zixiibacteriota bacterium | reverse complement strand
GTGTAAAACAGGATACGCTCCGTAGTGGTGGTTTTGCCGGCGTCAATGTGAGCCATAATGCCTATATTTCTTACGCGACTTAAGTCCATATTTTATCTATCTAACAAAAAAAATCCTGGCTGACCGCACACAAGGGGGAGCCGATGAGCAATTCATCGGTGAGCGTTAATTCGCTCAGTCTTTCGATTCAGCAGGAAGGGGGGGGTTAAGACTGGCAATCTGTTATTCAAACTGTCAGGATCGGACAACCACCTCCTTACTTATGAGAATATCCTTCACTAAATATTCGCCTCAGTTATCTGATCGAACAACTCCTGCTACCATTTGAAATGGGCGAAGGCCTTATTGGCTTCGGCCATCTTGTGCGTGTCCTCCTTCTTTTTGATCGATGCACCTTCATTATTGGCGGCAGCCATAAACTCGGCCGCCAGCTTTTCACCCATCGACTTGCCACTCCGCGCGGCCGCATACGAAATCAGCCATCGGATGGCGAGGGCGGTGCGTCGTTCCGCTCTAACCTCTACCGGAACCTGGTAAGTGGCGCCGCCGACACGACGGGACTTGACTTCCAGAACCGGCTTGACATTGTTCACCGCTTTGTGAAAGAGTTCAAGACCCGGCTCACCGGTCTTTTTCTCAATCGTATCAATAGCGCGATAAAGTATATTTTCAGCTACCGAACGCTTCCCCCGCTTCATCAGACAGGAGACAAACAGGGTCACCAGCCGGTCACCATATTTGAAGTCCAGCAGGGTGGGGCGTTTTTCGGCTTTGGTACGTCTGGACATAACTTAACTAAAACCTATGCTTTCGGCCTCTTGGTGCCGTACTTGGAACGACTCTGTTTCCGATCCGCAACACCGGATGTATCCATGGAACCACGAATGATATGGTAACGCACACCGGGCAGATCCTTGATACGGCCGCCGCGAATAAGCACGATCGAGTGCTCCTGCAGGTTGTGGCCTTCACCCGGGATATAGGCGGTAACCTCCATCTGGTTGGTCAACCGCACCCTGGCTACCTTGCGCAGGGCCGAGTTCGGTTTCTTGGGCGTCGAAGTATACACACGCGTACACACCCCGCGCTTCTGCGGCGAACCTTTCAGGGCCGGTGTCTTGGGCGCCTCAAACACTCTCCGGCGACCTTTGCGAATCAACTGGTTTATCGTAGGCATCTAACTCCTGACTCAATTATCCAATACAAGCTGCATAAATATAACAAACAGCCGTCCATATTACAGATTCATACACATTGTGTCAAGGCCTTTTTACTCAAAAGTTCGGCCTATTGAGGTTCGGCCGCTTCCTCTGTTTCGGCCTCGGCCTCTTCGATGATTCCGTCCTCATTCGGCTCCTCTTCTTCTTCGGGTTCCAGCTCGAGCTTCTTATACTTGCTTACACCGGTACCGGCCGGAATGAGGTGTCCGATAATCACGTTTTCCTTTAAGCCGACAAGATAATCTACTTTGCCGGCTACCGCCGCCTCGGTGAGCACTTTGGTAGTCTCCTGGAAAGAAGCGGCTGAGATGAAGGAATCGGTTGACAGTGATGCCCGAGTGATACCCAAAAGGAGCGGCCTTGAAGTGGCTGCCTCGCCACCCTCGGCGATTACGCGGGCATTCTCCTCGGAGAACTTGATCTTATCGACCTTTTCGCCCTCGAGGAAGTTGGTGTCACCGACGTGCTCGATTTGCACCTTCTGCATCATTTGTCGGACGATAATCTCGATATGTTTATCGTTAATCTTCACACCCTGAAGCCGGTATACTTCCTGGATTTCATTCACCAGGTAGGCCTGCGCTTCGTACACACCGAGAATAGCCAGGATGTCGTGCGGGTCGATAGCGCCTTCGCATAGTCGATCACCCGCTTCAACCCGGTCACCATCGTGAACCATCAGGTGCTTACCGTGAGGGATCAGGTATTCACGAGTTTCATCCTGTTCGCCCACCACGATAATCTGCTGCTGTCCACGGACAATCTTACCAAACTCAACAACACCCTCGATTTCGGAAATGACAGCCGGGTCGTGCGGACGACGAGCCTCAAACAGCTCGGCCACCCGCGGCAGACCGCCGGTAATATCGCGTGACTTGGCAATCACACGCGGCATCTTGGCCATCAGATCACCGGCCTGAACAGTCTGCCCCTCGGACACCTGAAGCTGAGCATCAGTCGGAATCCGGTAGCTGGCCAGAGTTTTTCCCTTGGGGCTTTCGATAAGAATAGTAGGGAACAGGTTCTTTTCTTTAGTATCAATGATGATCAACTGGATAAGTCCGGTTTGCTCATCGTGCGCCTCTCGGACAGAAACATCCTTGATGATGTCCTTGAATCTTACCTTACCGGCCCGCTCGGACAGGATCACGCCGGAATACGGATCAGATTCAAAGATCACATCGCCCTTCTTAAGCTCGGTCCCTTCCTGCACCAGCATGTGCGCGCCGTAGGGAACTTTCAGGCGAGTGCGGACGCGACCGTTCTCATCGACGATGTGAGCCTCGCCCACGCCGTCGCGCGACACGACCATCAAGGTGCCGTCCTCACGCTCCACCGCCTTGATGTTCTCAAACTTAAGAGTTCCGGGATGCTTGGCCTCGACTTGCGACTGCTCGGCAATACGAGCCGCGGTGCCACCGATGTGGAAAGTACGCAAAGTAAGCTGTGTGCCCGGCTCACCAATAGATTGAGCCGCGATAACACCAACAGCCTCGCCTATTTCGACCATGCGCATATTGGACAGGTTTCGTCCGTAACAGGCGCCGCAAACCCCGTGTTTGGATTCGCAGGTCAACACCGAGCGGATGCGTACCATTTCGATACCGGCATCCTCGATAGCGGCTGCCTCTTCTTCACGGATCTCATTACCGGCCTCGAGAATCAGTTCGTCGGTTATCGGGTCGTACACATCATCGAGTGTAACCCGGCCCAGAATACGATCGGAGAGAGATTCAATAACCTCTTCCCCTTCTTTAAGGGCGGAGACCTCAAGCCCCAGAATCGTACCGCAGTCCTCTTCACGGATGATCACGTCCTGAGCCACGTCGACCAGACGACGAGTCAGATATCCGGCATCGGCTGTTTTCAGCGCGGTATCGGCAAGCCCCTTACGAGCGCCGTGCGTGGAGATAAAGTATTCCTGTACCGACAGCCCCTCGCGGAAATTGGCCACGATCGGGTTTTCGATGATCTCACCCACACCGCCGGTGATTTTCTTCTGAGGTTTGGCCATCAATCCGCGCATACCGGCCAACTGACGAATCTGCTCCTTGGAACCGCGCGCGCCAGAATCGGCCATCATGAAGACCGGGTTGAACCCGCCTTTCTGCGCGGCCAGATTATCGAACATATCATTGGAAATATCACTGGTAACGCGTGTCCAGGTATCGATTACCTGGTTGTAGCGTTCGCCGTTGGTGATAATACCGCGCTCGTACCGCTTCTGAATCTTGGCGATTTCAGCTTTGGCGGCGGCAATAGTCTTTTCCTTTGTCTCAGGCACAACCAGATCATCGATTGAAACAGTCACGCCCGACTGAGTGGCATACTCAAAACCGATATTTTTCAGTCGATCCAAAAAGACAACTGTCTTATCCTGCCCCAGTTTCCAGTAACACCAGTGAATGATCTGGGCCAACTGCCCACGATCGGCCACATCGTTAAAGAACGGCATACCTTCCGGCATAATGTTGTTGATCAGCAGGCGGCCGGGAGTGGTTGTAACGGCACTGCCGTTGATACGTACCGTTATCGAGGCATGAAGCTCGACATGACCGGCATCGTAAGCCGCCAGAGCTTCATCAACCGAGAAGAAGCCCATACCCTCACCTTTGGCTCCATCCTTTATTTTGGTCAGATAATAACAGCCAAGAACCATATCCTGTGACGGCACCGCAATCGGACGCCCCGACGACGGCAACAGTATATTGTTGGAGGCCAGCATCAACAAACGAGCTTCAAGCTGCGCCTCGAACGACAACGGAACATGAACAGCCATCTGGTCACCGTCGAAGTCGGCATTAAACGCCGCACAAACAAGAGGATGCAGACGGATCGCCTTGCCTTCGACAAGAACAGGAAAAAACGCCTGAATACCGAGCCGGTGCAGAGTGGGCGCGCGGTTGAGCATTACCGGGTGTTCTTCGATAATCTCTTCGAGAATATCCCAAACCTCGGGCCGCTCACGCTCGACCAGCTTCTTGGCCGATTTGACGGTCTGGACATAGCCCTTTTCTTCAAGCTTCATAATGATAAACGGCTTGAACAGTTCCAGCGCCATGTTCTTGGGCAGACCGCACTGGTACAACTTCAGCTCCGGCCCTACCACGATCACCGAACGACCGGAGTAGTCAACACGCTTTCCGAGCAGGTTCTGGCGGAACCGGCCCTGCTTCCCTTTGAGCAGATCGGAGAGCGATTTAAGCGGGCGTTTGGAATCACCGCGCACGGAGTAGGTGCGGCGACCGTTATCAAACAGCGCGTCGACAGCTTCCTGAAGCATCCGCTTTTCATTACGCAGGATGACTTCCGGAGCCTGAATATCGATAAGTTTTTTCAGACGGTTGTTGCGGTTGATCACGCGACGATAAAGATCGTTAAGGTCCGAAGTCGCAAACCGGCCGCCTTCCAGCGGCACCAGAGGACGCAGATCCGGCGGAAGCACCGGAATAGTCTCAAGGATCATCCAGTCAGGGCGGTTTTCTGATTGACGGAATGACTCGATAATACGAAGCCGCTTGAGGACATCCTTCTTGCGCTGAGCGGACGTCTCCACTTTCGCCTGCGCCCTGAGCGTGATGGCCATTTCTTCAATGTCGAGTTGCTTGAGAATCTCACGGACCGCCTCGGCGCCCATCAATGCAGTAAACGTTTTGCCGGCATCTTCCAGTTCGATATACTCATCTTCGGTGAGAACATCACCGACTTCGTAAGACGAGTTGCCCGGATCGATCATCAGATAGTTTTCATAGTACAGGATCCGTTCGAGTTCACGGATCGACAAATCAAGCAGATGACCGATGCGCGACGGTAATGACTTGAAGTACCAGATATGAGACACCGGAACGGCGAGGGAAATATGCCCCATACGCTCACGGCGGACCTTTGACTGGGTGACTTCAACACCACACCGATCGCAGACGATACCGCGGAAACGAATCCGTTTGTATTTTCCGCAGTTACATTCCCAGTCCTTAACCGGGCCGAAAATCCGCTCGCAGAAAAGACCGTCCCGTTCCGGTTTGAACGAACGGTAGTTGATAGTTTCAGGCTTGGTGACTTCACCGTACGACCACGACATCACCACATCGGGTGAGGCCATCTGCACCTGGATAGCGGCAAAATCTCCAGGCTTGTTGGTTTGCGGCCGGGTTCCCATTAGATCGACCATGCTCGACTCCTTTATTCCATCCGCCGTCCGCGTCCGGACGGCGGCAATAACTGGCAACTTCCTACTTCTCGATCAGCTTGATATCCAGACCAAGCGCCTGCAGCTCTTTAATGAGCACGTTGAACGCTTCCGGGTAGCCCGGTTCCGGCGGATTCTCGCCCTTGACGATAGCTTCATAGACACGGCTGCGTCCGGTGACATCGTCGGACTTGACCGTGAGCATTTCCTGAAGCGTATGCGCCGCGCCGTAAGCTTCCAGCGCCCAGACTTCCATCTCACCAAAACGCTGACCGCCGAACTGGGCTTTACCACCCAGCGGCTGCTGCGTAACCAGCGAGTAAGGACCAATCGACCGGGCGTGAATCTTGTCATCCACGAGGTGCGACAGTTTCAGCATATAGATATATCCAACCGTGACCGGGTTGTCGAAAGGATCGCCGGTGAAACCGTCATATAACGTCAGTTTTCCGCTTTCGGGCAAACCGGCTTCTCTGAGCTTCTCCTTGATCTGATCAATTGAAGCACCCTCAAAAACCGGTGAGGCCAGATGCTCACCCAGTTTCTTGGCCGCCCAGCCCAGGTGGGTCTCAAGAATCTGCCCGATGTTCATTCGTGAAGGCACACCCAGCGGATTGAGGATAATATCGACCGGCGTACCATCTTCCATGTACGGCATATCCTCGATCGGGACTATCTTCGACACGACACCTTTGTTGCCGTGACGCCCGGCCATTTTGTCGCCAACCTGTATCTTGCGACGGATAGCAATCGTGACCTTGACCAGTTGCTTAACCCCGGGCGACAGTTCGGCGCCACGCACAACCTTGTCGATTTCAATTTCCATATCGGAGCGCTTCTGCTCGATAAGCCTGGCCGCTTCCTCAAGAATCGAATTAACGTACTTATTGGTAGTTTCGTCGGTCGTCCAGCCATCCGGAGCGACGGCGTTATCGAAATCGAAATCCGCGGCAAAATCAGCGCGGAACTTGTGTCCGGCCCGGATCAGAACGGAGTTATCGGCCACCGACCGGACTGTCTGCGAGGTCTTGCCGTCAAGCAGACTCCCCAGTCGCTCCGCTCGAACCGCCTGTATCTCATTGATGATCTTGTTGAACCGTTTACGGATCTCACCTGAAAGCAGTTTTTCCTGTTTTTTGGCTTCCTCGGTTCGCTCCTTGCGGCTGAATACCTGCGTGCGAATCACCACGCCCTTCATTCCGGGTGGAGCTTTGAGCGAAGCGTCGCGAACATCACCGGCTTTCTCACCGAAAATAGCCCTCAACAGCCTTTCTTCCGGGGACAGCTCGGTTTCACCCTTCGGCGTAACCTTACCAACAAGGATATCACCGGCTTCGACTTCGGCGCCGACGCGAATGATTCCGTTTTCGTCGAGATTCAGCAACGCTTCCTCCGAGACATTGGGGATTTCACGAGTAATCTCTTCAGAACCGCGTTTCGTGTCGCGCACCTGAAGTTCGTATTCCTCGATATGAATCGAAGTAAATACATCCCGACGCCACAGCCGCTCGGAAAGAATGATGGCATCCTCGAAGTTGTAACCGCGCCACGGCATAAAGGCCACGAGCGTGTTGTTTCCAAGCGCCAGTTCTCCCCGGTCAACAGCGGGACCTTCCGCCAGAATATCCCCGACTTTGACCTCGTCACCCAGCTTGGCCACCGGGTGGAAATTGATGCAGGTATCCTGATTGGAACGCCGGTATTTCGTCAGTTTAACTTCGACATCCTCGACGTAGCCGAGCTTGCCGGCCCGGACTTTTACTTCGGGACGGATAACAATACGCGTGCTGTCGACATAAATGACCTTACCGGCAACTTCCGATTTGATCACAGCGCCTGCGTCAGAGGCCACTTTCCGTTCCATCCCGGTACCTACCACGGGCGCTTCGGTACGCAGCAGCGGTACAGCCTGACGTTGCATGTTCGAGCCCATCAGAGCGCGGTTGGCGTCGTCATGCTCAAGAAACGGAATGATAGACGCCGCCACCGATACCAGCTGGCGCGGCGAAACATCCATATAATCGACCTTTTCCGGGGGCACCTGGGGATAATCGGATCGCCGACGCACGGTAATCAGGTCCCGCGTGAATTTTCCATCAGAACCGAACGGTTCGTCACACTGGGCGATATTATAACGATCTTCCTGATCGGCTGAGAGATACTCAATGGTGTCGGTAACTTTACCTTTAACAACCTTGCGATACGGAGTTTCAAGAAAACCGTACCTGTTGATCCGTGCAAAGGTCGCAAGAGAGGTAATCAGGCCGATATTCGGACCTTCCGGTGTCTCGATCGGGCACATCCGGCCGTAATGGGTGTGGTGAACGTCACGAACCTCAAAGCCGGCTCGTTCGCGGGTCAGACCACCCGGACCAAGAGCCGAGAGACGACGTTTGTGCGTTAGTTCCGATAGCGGGTTGGTCTGATCCATGAACTGCGACAACTGCGATGAGCCGAAAAATGTCTCGACCACGGAAGACACGGTTCGGGCATTGACCAGCAACTGGGGTGTCTGGTTCTCCTGATCTTTCAACGAGAGACGCTCACGAATCGTCCGCGCCACTCGGGAGAGACCTACTGAAAACAAATTAGACAGCAGTTCACCCACCGTACGAGCGCGACGGTTGCCGAGATGATCGATATCATCGGTAAAACCAATATCGTTACACAAACCGGTCAGGTATTTTATTATCGCGACAAAGTCCTCTTTAGCCAGAGTAGTCTTATCAAGAGGGATATCCAGTCCCATGCGCTGATTTATCATATAACGGCCGACTTCGCCGAGATCGTAACGCTTGTTACTGAAGAAAAAACGATCCAGAAGAGTCTCCGCCATCTCCAATGTCGGCGGTTCGCCCGGCCTGAGCAGAGAATAAATCTTTACCAGGGCTTCCTCACGCGACTTGGTCGGGTCCTTGCGAATAGTATTGAGAATCACAAAGACCTCACGCCGCTCCTCAGCCGATACTATACGAACTGACTTGTACCCGAGTTCGATCAGTTTCTCAACTACAGCTTCGGACAATGGTTCAGCAACAGCGTAGACGACTTCCCCTGTTTCTTTATCAATAATCGTCTCGGCCAGGAAAGACCCCTGATATGCTTCCGGCTTGGCCGATTTCAGATTCAATTTGACTACATTATAGAAAAGATCGGTCAGTTCTTCATCCGATGAGAAACCGAGCGCCCTCAGAAGCATGGTAACCGGCAGTTTTCTCTTGGAGTCGATATAAGCAAACATGACATCATTGATGTCCATCGCAAACTCGACCCAGCTTCCCCGATACGGAATAATCCGCGCCGAATAGAGCTTCTTGCCGTTGGGGTGGATCGAGGAATCAAAGAACACGCCGGGACTGCGGTGAAGCTGACTGACCACCACCCGCTCGGCGCCGTTGATTACAAAAGTGCCCCACTTGGTTATCAGAGGCAGCTCACCGAGGTATACATCCTGCTCGATGATATCCTTGACCTTTTTCTCGTCGTCTTCGCCCTCGCGTGTAATCAGCCGCATAGTCACCCGCAACGGTGCGGCGTAACTCATATTACGTTCGCGACATTCCTCAATAGAATAGCGGGTCGGCCCCAGATGGTAACCGACATACTCAAGGGAGTGGTTCTCGCGAACATCCGTAACCGGGAAAATATCCTGAAAGATACCGTGCAATCCCTGCGGAGCCCTTTTATCGGGCGGGATATCTTTCTGCAGAAAGTCTTCGTACGATTTCACCTGCACATCGAGAAGATTGGGCATCTCGGTGGCATCCTGCAATAAGCCGTAACTCTTACGTGTCAATACTTCGGTAGAAGCCAATGCGTTACCCTCCTGCCATTATGAGAAAACCTGCCAATATCAGAAGCAGGCTCCCCACGGGGAGTGAAAAAACAGATTTATATATTTTGACCAGCGGTCTGGATGATCCTGACATTTTTTCTTTCATCTTCTCCCCGGCGTCGGGGAGCCTTAGTTAGCAGTCAATCAACCAACCAAAAAAGCGAAACATGGGAATTTTCAGAATACCATCATAACAGGTAATCAAACCGAGCCGGGGACCAATAAGTTCCCGGCTCGGAGCAAGTCCTTCAGGTTACTTGATGTCGACGTTACCACCGGCCTCTTCAATTTTGGCCTTGATGGCTTCGGCTTCGTCTTTCGGCACACCCTCTTTGATCTTGGCCGGGGCGCTTTCCACCAGCTCCTTGGCCTCTTTCAGGCCGAGCGAGGTCAACTCGCGGACAGCCTTGATGACCTGGATCTTTTTGTCACCGGCGGACGTCAGGACGGCATCAAACTCTGTTTTTTCTTCGGCCTCAGCAGCTCCAGCGCCGGCGCCGGGCATGGCGGCCACGGCCACAGGGGCGGCTGCGGTTACTCCAAACTTATCCTGGATGGCCTTGGACAGGTCAGCCAGATCCATCGCGCTAAGTTCTGCGATTTTGTCAACAATTTCTTCAACTGCTGCGTTTGCCACTTCTCTTACCTTTCAAATACAACGATTAATTCAACTTACTTTCAAAATAATCCGTTCGGAAGTCCAATCGCCTCCGAACCGTAATCAATAACTACTCCTCGCCTTTCTTCTTTTCAGCAAGGGCGTCGATTGTTCCTATCAACTCCTGATACATCGCATCAAGCGAACGAATCAGTTCACTAAACGGCGCTTCAACCGCGGCGACAACCTGCGAGTAAAGCTGTTCCTTACTCGGCAGATCCGCAAGGCGACCGATTTCAGCGCCTTCGAACTTCTCGTTATCCAGAAAGAAGGCCTTCATTTTAGGAAGGTCTTTATCCTTGAACGAGTCGTTCAGTATTTTGGCCGCGTCGGCCGGGTCTTCATCGGTAAAGACCA
Organism: Candidatus Zixiibacteriota bacterium; assembly: GCA_024278515.1. Classification (GTDB taxonomy): domain Bacteria; phylum Zixibacteria; class MSB-5A5; order GN15; family FEB-12; genus JAJRTA01. The sequence continues at coordinate 2,668 of JAJRTA010000126.1, read as the reverse complement.
GCGCGGTAGGACCGGAGAAGTACTCTTCGATACCCTCCAGGGTCCCTTTGGCCGCGATCGTAAACAGAGTGTTCTTACCAATGAGGAACTTATGTTTATTCTCGCGCAGTTTTTTTCGCAGCTCGGTAATATCGGCCACATTGAGCCCCTGATAATCGGTCACGAATATCGAGCTGGATTCCTCGAACAGTTTCTTATACTGCGCAACGGCTTCTAATTTTTCTGCTTTCGGCATGGATTCCTCGCTTACTTCTTAATTGCCGCCAGCAGCGCCTGGTGGTCGAGTTTGATTCCGGGGCCCATCGAGCTGCAGATTGAGGCGCCCAGAAAATAAGCGCCCTTGGCCGCGGTCGGTTTGGCCTTCAGAACGGCGTCACAAAACGCCATTATATTCTCTTCGATCTTCTGATTATCGAATGACAGCTTGCCGACTTTCGATGCGATATTGGCCTGTTTGTCGACTCGATACTCGATACGGCCGGCTTTAACCTCGCTGACCGCCCGGGATACGTCCATAGTGACGGTACCGGTTTTGGGGTTGGGCATCAACCCGCGCGGGCCCAGAACCTTACCCAGCTTACCGACCACTCGCATCATATCCGGAGTGGCCACGGCAACATCGAATTCGGTCCAGCCGCCCTGAATTTTTTCGGCCAGATCATCCGAGCCGACAAAATCGGCCCCGGCTTCGGTGGCCTCGGTTGCCTTGTCGCCCTCGGCAAACACGACTACCCTGACGGATGAGCCGGTGCCGTGCGGCAACGCAACCGTCCCGCGAACCATCTGATCGGCGTGCTTGGGGTTTACTCCCAGACGTATCGCTACTTCGACCGATTCGTCGAAATTGGCATACTTGGCCTCTTTCATAAGCCGAACCGCCTCGGACAACTCGTAGCGCTTGTTCCGATCGATTTTCTCGCGGGATTCCCTGTACTTCTTAGATCTCTTCATTTACTCCATTCTCCCTGACCGCGGCTCGGGGCCGCTCAGGTTCCAGCGAATTATTCGAACAGTTTCAGTTTCTTCTCTATGCCTCGACCTCGATACCCATGGAACGGGCGGTTCCCTCAATCATCAGCATCGCGGTTTCCACCGACGAAGCGTTGAGATCGGCCATCTTGGTTTCGGCGATTTCACGAACCTGCGCTTTGGTAACACGCCCGACCTTGTCCTTGTTCGGGACACCAGACCCCTTGGCCAGTTTGGCCGCTTTTTTCAAAAGAGTTGAAGCGGGCGGGGTCTTGGTCTCAAAAGTAAAGGACTTATCGGTATAGACCGTGATTATCACCGGGGTAAGGATACCGCCACCGGCTTTGGTTCGTTCGTTGAAGGCCTTGCAGAACTCCATGATATTGACACCACGCTGACCGAGCGCGGGCCCGATTGGCGGGGCCGGATTGGCGCCGCCGGCCGGAATCTGCAACTTTATGTAGCCATCTACTTTCTTTGCCACTTTTATTTATCTCCAGTAAGAACTTATATTCCAGTTAATCACTTACCCTTTACCCGCTCGACCTGCAGAAAGTCCAGCTCAACCGGGGTGGGACGGCCGAATATCGACACCATCACTTTGACTTTACGACGCTCCATATTTACTTCACCGATGGTACCGGAAAAATCCGAAAACGGCCCATCAATAACCTTGACCGTATCACCGGCCTGGAACGGGATATCGGTAGGTTCCTCGGTGCGGCTGCGATTGACCTGTCCGACAATACGTTCAACTTCAGCATCCCGCAACGGCCTCGGCTTTCCGCCGCCGCCGACAAAATTCGTGATACCCGGAGTCGAGACGACCATTTCCTGGGTCACTTTATCCAGAATACACTGAACCAGGATATAACTGGGGAGGAACTTCTTGGTCGATGTCGAACGTCGCCCCTGTTTCATTTCGGTCACTTCCTCGGTCGGTACCAGAATCTCGCCGAACTTGTCTTCAAGCCCGGCATTGGCTACAGCCGACTCAAGATACCTTTTGGCTTTCTGCTCATGCCCGGAGTAGGTGTGAACAGCATACCAACGCATCGTTGCCATAAGCTGCTCAGCCTCCCATACCACCGAAAATCGCCCTCACAGCCACCGACAGCAGACGGTCCACGATACCGATAAAGATCGCCACTATCAATGACACGACAATGGTTACGATTGTCGACCCGATCAATTCTTCTTTGGTCGGCCAGGTCACTTTCCGTAACTCAGCGACGACTTCTTTTAGAAACTTCTGGATCTTTTCCAACTCACCTATCTCACGTTTTATGTTTCAGGCCAGGAGGGACTCGAACCCCCAGCATCCGGTTTTGGAGACCGGCGCTCTACCAATTGGAGCTACTGGCCTATAAACGGGCTTATTTATCTTGTCTCCTTGTGCGGAGTATGCTTGTTGCAAAAGCGACAGTATTTGCGGTACTCGACACGTTCCGGGTGCAGACGCTTGTTTTTCATCATGTCATAGTTGCGACGTTTGCATTCACCGCAAGCCAGCACTATTCGATCTCTCGGCATTTTCTGTTACTCCGCGTCTCTTTCTTTACTCGATAATCTCGGCGATAACGCCGGCGCCGACGGTGCGGCCGCCCTCGCGTATCGCGAATCGAAGCTCTTTCTCCATCGCGATCGGCGTGATCAATTCTATCGTCATCGTTACATTGTCACCAGGCATGACCATCTC
>JAJRTA010000125.1 GCA_024278515.1 Candidatus Zixiibacteriota bacterium | reverse complement strand
TGTTTTCTTTCCGGGCGTGAACTATTCCGGGAAAGCTGTTCCTGCTTCTCTTTTAACTTTCGATGAAACTTCTGCAATGATTCCTTCGAGGCCTGGCTTTCGCGAATATCGGCCACCAGCTTTTCGACATCACGTCTGGTTTCTTTGAGAAATTGCTCCGTCTCAGCCAGTCTTCTTTCAATCGCGGCGCTGCCGGATTTCCTGAGCTCATCCGCGCGCGCTCGATTGTTTTTCTCCAGCTCGCGGGCACGCTGCAGTCGTTCGTTCAGTTCCTTACGATCCTCTTTGACCGCAGCCAGCTCCTGTTCAATCGAAGCGATCAACTGAGCCAGTGACCGTTCCGAACTGCCACAGGCTTCAGCCGCCCGCTCACAAATCGACTTCGGCATCCCCAGACGCTCGGCGATCTCGATAGCATACGATGAGCCGGGCAGACCGAGCCGTAACCGATAGGTCGGAGCCAGCGTTTCGCGATCGAACTCCAGTGAGGCATTCTCCACCTCAGGGTGTTCCATGGCCATCGTCTTGAGTTGCGAATAATGCGTCGTAGCCACCAGACAGGCCCCTTTGTCAACGGCATGGAGTATTATCGCTTCGGCCAGAGCCGCGCCCTCTTTCGGATCGGTCCCGGCGCCTATTTCATCAAACAACAACAAGGACTTCGATGAAGCCGACTGCAGACCGCTGACAATATTTCTGACATGCGAGGCGAATGTGGAAAGGGACAGCTCGATCGATTGTTCGTCGCCAATATCCGCATGGAGGTCTTCAAAGATGCCTATCCTCGATCTATCCCCGGCCGAGATATGCAGCCCCGACAACGTCATTAATACCGACAGGCCTATGGTTTTCAGCGCCACCGTCTTGCCGCCGGTGTTGGGACCGGTGATCAAAACCACCTGCCGACCATTGCCGATTGAGAAATCGGTAGGAACTACTTTGTTGACATCACCGAACTGTACTATCAACAGCGGATGACGTGCTTCGAACAATGTCACTTCAGGCTCCCGGACCACTTCCGCCGCGTTACCCTTGATGTCCAAAGATACCAGAGCGCTGGCATGAATCCGGTCCAGCCATCCGATCAGGCGCGCGTTTTCAATCAGCGAACCGCTCCGTCGTCCGATTTCGGCTGTAAGCTCACGAAGAATTCGCTGCACTTCGGCGTATTCTTCCTGCATGAGCAAATTGATCCGATTGTTCAGTTCGACCGTCTCTTTGGGCTCGATATAAAATGTGGCGCCGGACTGGCTCCGATCATGAAGAATCCCCCGATCTGCCTGGTACAGACTCGAAGGCACGGGGATTACATATCGATCGTTGCGTTGTGTGACAACATCGTCCTGCCAGCCGGATTGTCTGGCGTTTTTAGTCAGAATCGACTCCAGCCGAGCGACAATCCTGCGACGGGTATCGGAAAGCTCCCGGCGAATCCCCCGCAGTTTCACCGAAGCGTTATCACGCACCTGGCCATCCTCGTCGATCGCCTTGTTGATAAGCGCTCGCAATTCCGGAAACCCGCGTATGCCTTCAAGATATTCCGTTATCAACGGAAAGTTCTCGCGTTCATCGGGAGCGTATTCGTTCAATCCGATAGATACCAGCACCAGCTCAAGTACCTGCCGGATTTCCTTTCCATCAAGCGCATTTCCCTCGACCTCGGATCGCTTCAGAAGTTCGCGACAATCATCCTCCATCCGATACAGCGGGAATGAGTCGCCGAATTCAATGATATCTTTCATCTCCGAGATTTCCGACAGTCGCCTGACGATCATCTCGCGGTTACGCATCGGTCCGATCTCGGCAGTTGCCTCATTGCCGTAGCGAGTCATACATTTCCCGGCAACAAGAGCAACTACCCTGGAGAATTCCAGCGTTTCTATGGTATGATCATCTATCATAATAGTTTAATGACATCAAAAAAGCCGACCCTTAAGGCCGGCTCTAATATAGAAATAGCTTTGGGAAATCAAAGCCAAATCAAGGCTCGTCGGCATCAAACGAAGGGGTGAAAAAACGCTCCATCTGGTACAGAACACGATGGACCTGCACCCGGTGTCGATCAAGCGCTTTGCTGTCGCGTCCGCTTTCCCGGGGAGCGACCAGCAGGGTTCGTTCCATCTGGCCCATAAAACTATCCTTGCTCGGGTGCAGGGGGGAGGTTCCTTCGTACATAAGCGGAACGGTTTTGGCCATCACCGGGCCGAACATGGAACTCTCAAACGCTGTGTAAAAAGCGTCCGGCAACGGCAACAGAAACGCCATAAAAGTAAGGAATCCGACCGCCACCCAGCCGCGAAGAAACCCGATCAGCGCACCGCCCATCTGATCTTTCCGGCCGGACTGTTTAAGGTTGGCCACTTTATAGAATGCCATACCCAGAATCTTGAACACGGCATAACTCAGGGCCAACAGTATGGCAAAAGCAAGAAAGGCCGATACCAACGGCGAGCCTCCCACCTGGTCATAAACCCAGACCGCAAAATGATCGATGTAATTCACAGCCACGATAACGGCGGCAAAGAAAATCACGAAGGCCATCAGCTCACGAATCAACCCTTTTTTGGATCCGATCACTACGGCCGTCAAAATCAGTAAAACCAGAAGCGCATCAACCCAGTTCATAGACATACTCCCTCTTCAGGGTTTCATTAACCTGTAAAAATATAGGGAGTTTTTAAATTAGTTGGCAAGGATTTCTCTGGCCAATTTGCCGACCAGTTTGCCGTCGGCCGCCCCTTTGACCTGCGGCATGACTATCTTCATCACAGCCCCGATCTGGGCGGGTGACTCGGCTCCGGATTCGGCCACAGCTTTCGTGATTATCTCGCGTAACTCGGTCTCGTCCAGCTGCCTGGGGAGATATTCAGTGATATAATCAAGCTCGGCCTGCTCTTTTTTGACAAGATCGTCACGACCCGCTTTCTCGTACTGCTCAATCGAATCCCGGCGTTTTTTCGCCTGAGACGCCAGAACACTGATACAGTCCTCATCGGTCAGATCGTCCCCTTTGTCGAGACGAGCATACTTGAGCTCAGATTTAAGGCCCCGAAGCAGCAAAAGACGATCTTTCTCGCCTGCTTTCAGGGCCTCTTTCATATCACTATCTATTTTTTCAAAGAGTGACATCAGAACTCAATGTCCTCAATCGTCTCTGAATTTGGAGCGCCTTGCTTTCCGTTTGGCGGCGGCCATTTTGCGTTTACGCGCCTCGGACGGCTTCTCAAAATGCTGATGCTTTTTGATATCGGTCAGAATTCCTGCTTTTTCGCAGAACTTATTAAAACGTCTTAAGGCTCTCTCGAAGGACTCATCGTCCCTAACTTTAACTCCGGTCAACCAGTTACACCTCCTTCACGGCGGTAGAATGTTCACGAGCACAATACATCTCTATCGGTAAAGTGCTCATATTTCCTGAGAAAGTCAACGGTTATTTATGTTGGATCTTACCCAAAATATGGATCGACGGATTCCTGTTGCCGTTGTGGCCGATTGAGAACCGGTACGCAGAAGGGTCCGGCCTGTTGTTATTCTGGATGCCGGATCAAATCCGACAAGACGCCCCGTGTCCGTGGTCGGCGCATATCCTGTGCGCCGACTCGTGAAGGACACGATGCCTACTGCTTATGAAGCCCATATTGACATACTGCATCACTATGCCTGCCATTTTGGCGGAATGGGGCACAAATGACTTGACGTAGCCAGGTTACATAACCTATTTTGGCAGCATGAAATTCGACTCAAAAACCATCATGAGCTTCATCAGGGAAAAATCGTACCACCCGATGAAAGCCAAAGAGCTGGCCAAAGCGTTAAGCATCAAACAACCGGACTATCGCCGATTCCGCCAACTGCTCAAATCACTGATCGACTCCGGTGAACTGGTCAAACTGAAACGCTCGAGGATCGGTCTGCCGGACAAACTGAATATCGCAACCGGCCGGTTTGCCATGACCCGCTCAGGCATGGCGTTCGTGATCCGCGAAGATGACCCTGAGGATATTCTTATTCCGCCGACCCAGATGCTGACGGCGATGGACGGCGACACGGTGATGGTCCGGCTGACCGGTCGTCGGGGTGACCGTCTGGCCGGATCGGTCATAAAGATCCTCAAACGTACCGAGCGCAACATTGTCGGCCGGTTCAATCGTGGTCGGAACTTCTGCACGGTAATCCCGGACAACCCGAAATTGCCGCGACAACTATACATCCCGGAATCGGAAACGATGCAGGCGCGCGACGGCGAGAAAGTGGTGGCGCGTTTCATAGAATGGGACAGCCCCAACCTCAGCCCGGAAGGAAAGGTCATCGAACGTATCGGTTTCCCGGGTGAGCCGGGCGTCGACATGAAAACAGTGATTCGCAATCACAATCTCCCTGATGAGTTCCCTGATGATGTTCTCGACGAAGCGGAAAGAGCGGCGGGCCGCGCGCTCGAAAACGAATTTGCCCGGCGGGTCGACCTTACCGGTGAAATAATCTACACAATCGACCCG
>JAJRTA010000124.1 GCA_024278515.1 Candidatus Zixiibacteriota bacterium | reverse complement strand
CTGGCCCTGGAAAACCTGGAGCGGGCGATTAAGTTCGCCCCCACTTCCAACCGAATGAGAGAGCTTTACATCGAACTTAAAGGTCCCGCCGATGGCGATTGACACAAACTACAACTTTCTGGTGACAACGATAGTACCGGCCATGAATGAGGAAGGGAATATCGATAAGTTCTGCGAGCTGTTCGCCCGTATGGACCAGGAATCCCGGTTTCAAAATGAGCTGATTTTTATCGATGACGGTTCCACCGACGGAACGCTTGACCGCATACGGCAAGCCGAGAAGAAATACGGCTTTGTCCGGTATGAATCGCACGGTCGCAATCTCGGCCTGACCGAGGCTCTTCTCACCGGGTTTGCCATGGCCAGAGGGGAAGTTTATGTTTTCTACCCGGCGGATCTTCAGTTTCTCCCCGAAGACATACCGAACCTGGTCGCCAAAATAGCTGAAGGGGCCGATCTCTGCGCCGGGTGGAAACAGGGCGACTACCAAAAACCGATTGTCTCCGGTATTTACAACTACCTTTCGAGAAAACTGTTCGGACTGAAAGTGCATGATCTCAATTCGTGCAAAGCCTTCCGGCGTGAAGTGGTCGAACAGATATTCTTGAGACGCGACTGGCACCGCTATCTTGTTCCTCTGGCCGCCGACAAGGGATTCCGTATCGAAGAGGAGAAAGTTACGCTCCATGAACGCAACTGGGGCAGAACCAAGTTCGGATCGATCTGGCGAATTCCGGTTGGCGTGCTTGATCTTCTGGCTGTCAAGTTCCAGATAACATTCCTGCGCAAACCGCTTCTGTTTTTCGGGACTATCGGTTCGGTGCTGATGTTTATCGGACTCCTGATCGGCCTGGCGGCGATTTACCTGAGGTTGGAAGGCGAAGGCTACCGGCCGCTGCTCTACCTGGTCATGTTGCTGGTCGGACTGGGCATGGCGCTTTTCGTTATGGGCTTCATGGCTGAAGGACAGGTGGCGGTCAAAGATGAAATGTCCGACTTGCGCCGGAAGATTATTAGGATCACTCAGCGTGATCATCCGTCCGAGGATGAAAGCCGCTGAGTCCGTCAGATGACCGTACGCCGGAACCGCCGGTGAGGACCTTGTGAGCACGACAAAATGGTTGCCCGGAAACTGTTCGTTGGTTATGCTGTCGGTTGGTTTTACTGGAGAGCGCCTGTGATAAAGATGACGACTGACTCGAAATTTATCTGCCGGAACCGGTATCGGTTGTATTCACTTTCTTTCGTATGCGATGGAAACCAATAAAGGAAAAAACTGAGTCATGAACCAATCGCAACGCGCCCTGATCATATTCCCGACTTACAACGAAAAAGAAAATATAGAAAAGATCGTACAGGCCGTACTCCCGCTGGATCAGAGGATCAATGTCCTGATCGTCGATGACAACTCTCCGGACGGCACCGGGCAGATCGCCGATACCCTGGCCCAGGCTGACGACAGGGTAAACGTCCTGCACCGTGAAAAGAAAGAAGGTCTCGGACGGGCATACCTGGCCGGGTTCAAATGGGCGATAGAGCGCAAATATGATTTCATCTTTGAAATGGATGCCGATTTCTCCCATGGCCCCGAGTATATCAAGGACTTTTTAAGAGAAATCCAGAATCACGATCTTGTCCTGGGGTCACGATATATCTCCGGCGTGAATGTCATCAACTGGCCGATGTCGCGGTTGCTTTTATCCTACTACGCCAATGTCTACACCCGGATTGTAACCGGCCTCCCCCTCAGAGACGCTACCGGCGGGTTCAAATGTTTCCGCCGCGAGGTGCTTGAATCGCTGGATCTGGACGCGGTAAAATCGTCCGGATATTCGTTCCAGATCGAAATGTCGATGCGGGTCTGGAAAAAAGGGTTCAGCATCAAAGAGATTCCGATCATCTTTGTCGACCGCACGGCGGGTGTTTCCAAGATGTCGAAAAAAATCATGCGGGAGGCTATATGGATGGTCTGGATGCTCAGGCTCAAATCGATTTTCGGCAAACTTGGCTAATATAAGTCGCCGGTTTTGGTAAAAGACAGAATATCCATCATCATCGTAACCCACAATTCAGCCGAAGTTCTCAAAGGCTGTCTTGGTTCACTCCGGGAAGCGACCAGGGATACCGACAGCGAACTGATTGTTGTGGACAACAACTCCCGCGATGATTCACCGGCTCTTGTCGAGCAATCATACCCGGATATTGTTTTAATTCGGAACGAACGGAACAAGGGCTTCGCCCGCGCCTGTAATCAGGGACTGACCAAAACGACCGGGGAGTATGTGTTGTTTCTGAACCCGGACGTACAGCTTGATCCGGGTTGTCTTGAAAGTCTGAAAGCAGTAATCCGAAATGATCACAAAGCGGGCGCGGTGGTCCCCCGGCTCAAAAACAGCGACGGTAGTTTTCAGCCGACCTGCCGACGATTCCCGACTATCTATAATATTTTTCTCTCGCGGGGCAGTGTCCTTTCGCGATTATTCCGGCATACTCATGTCTATACCTTACCTGACTATCCCGAGACAACAGTTGTGGAAGCGGCGGCGGCGACGGTCCTGTTGATCCGAAGATCCCTCATGGTGAGGATGTCCGGGTTCGACGAACGGTTTTTCATGTACATGGAAGACACCGACCTCTGCCGGCGTCTGAAGAGCCTGGGCTATCGCAACTATTTTGTCCCGGCGGCCGGGGGTGTGCATGACTGGGGTCACGGCAGCAGCTCGGGAACAATAGTCCGGGCGTGGTATCATCATCTGTCCACATGGCGCTATTTTCTGAAATATCTGCCCAACGGTTTCTCCCTGCTGGTGTTGCCGGTCATTCTCGCGGTAAACTTGATCCTGGTGATTCTGCTGCAACCTTTTCGTCGATCGGGAAAGAGCTAAGTGATGGGCTGGGATCTTCTTCTGGTGACATTCGTATCCTCGCTGACCGTTTCAGCGATCAGTCTGCCGTTACTGATAAAACTGGGACATCGCTGGAAACTGCTGGACCAGCCGGGAAGGCACAAGCGTCATAAGCGGCCGGTTCCGTATCTGGGCGGCGTCGCCCTGTTCGGCGGGATCTGGATTGCTCTGATAGTCGGCGCCTTATTTGATAACGCATGGCTCATCGGCAACTCCGGCCGTCTGTTCTATGTTTTCCTTGGCGCTTGTGTTATCAGCCTGGTCGGGCTGGCCGATGATCTCAAACCTCTCTCGGCCCGGATCAAGCTGGCCGCCCAGGTCTTAGTCGGCGTGATGCTCTACGCAGGGGGATTGAGCGTGGAACTACTGACGACGCCTTACGGCTCAGTCGATGTCGGCGCGGCATCTTTGATAATCACGGTGCTCTGGGTGGTGACATTGACCAATGCCCTGAACCTGATTGACGGTCTCGACGGACTGGCCGGTGGTGTCTCTCTCATCGCGGCGATTACGCTGCTTATTATCGGCCAGATGCTCAACGCCGGATGGGGAGTGCTGTTTATAGGCGGGCTGACAGGGTTCCTGATCGGCTTTCTGATTTACAACCGATACCCGGCCAGGATCTTTCTGGGTGATTCCGGATCGATGCAGTTGGGGTATTATTTCGCGGTATTCAGCCTGCTGGCTCCTTTGAAGTCTTTTACCGCCTCGGCTTTGTACCTGCCCCTGTTGGCGCTGGGGGTACCGCTTCTGGAGACCTCGGTTTCATTCGGACGCCGGATTCTCGCCGGAAAAAATGTAATGCAGGCGGACCATCGGCATCTCTTTCACTTTTTGGCTATGGCCGGGCTTTCACCGCGTAAGGTGGTGCTGGTTTTCTATGTTCTGGGGTTTGTCTTTTCCGGGTTCGCGATCGGGATGCTTTTATGGAACCGGGTGCTGGTGCTGGTGGTCCTGGCTGTTTTTATGGTTGTAATTCTGCTGGCTTTCTTTATCTTGGTGGCCGGTTTGGTTTCCCGCCGGCGTCGTGAGCGGCGTACGGCTGACGGACCCACGGTTAGAGACAAAGGATAGTGCGCCAAACTATGGCCGAACGACCTTATCTGGAATTTGAACGACCGCTGGTGGAGTTGGAGAGAAAAATCTCCGACATGCGCGACTTCTCCATGGGCGAGAGTATCGAGCTCGACAGTGAAATTGCCGGGCTTGAAAAGAAACTGGCTCGCCTGCGCGAGGATATCTACACCCGGCTGACTCGCTGGCAGCGAGTTCAGTTGTCGCGTCACCCCAAACGACCGTACACGCTCGACTATATTTCCATGATGACCACCGAGTTCGTAGAGTTGCACGGCGACCGCGGCTTTGCCGACGATCACGCCATGGTCGGCGGGTTTGCCATGCTTGACGATCAGCCGGTGATGATCGTGGGACAACAGAAAGGGCGCGACACCAAAGAGAAACTGGACCGGAACTTCGGCATGGCGCATCCTGAAGGATACCGCAAGGCGTTGCGTCTTTTCAAGCTGGCTGAGAAGTTCGACATCCCGATCATCGTCCTTATCGACACCCCGGGAGCGTTTCCGGGAATAGGCGCCGAGGAACGGGGACAGGCGGAAGCCATCGCCAGAAACATCCGCGAGATGGCCCGGCTAAAGGTGCCGATAGTTATTTCGATAATCAGTGAAGGCGCCTCCGGCGGCGCTCTCGGTATAGGTCTTGGCGATGTTGTTCTGATGCTCGAATATGCCTGGTATTCGGTTATTTCACCTGAAGGGTGCGCCGCAATTTTATGGCGCGACGCGGCCAAGTCGCCCGAAGCGGCCGAGGCGCTCAAGGTTACTTCGGAGGACAACATGAAGCTGGGTGTGATTGACAAAGTGGTTGAAGAACCGATAGGGGGCGCTCATCGCGATCCTGCCGCGACCGCGGCGAATCTGAAAAAAGAGATCCTGGCCGCGCTCGAGCAGCTCAAAGCCAGACCGATCGAGGAACTCCTGAAAGAACGCCTGGCCAAATACCGTCGTATGGGTGAATTCGAAGAACGCTGAGGATAACGGAATGGCTCTGTCTGATCAACTGCTGGAAAAACTGGCCTGCCCCAAATGTAAAGGGAAGCTGGAGTATCTTGAAAATGAATGCCAGTTACTGTGTGACAACTGTAAACTGGCTTATCGAATAACCGACAACATCCCGGTGTTGCTGGTGGAAGAAGCTGAAAAATATGAATAAAGGTGCGATTGATGAAACTTTCTAAATTCTGTGATGAAACCCTGGTCAAATTCGGTCTGAACGCCAAAGACAAGGATTCGGTTATCGAAGAACTTGTCGAGATAGTCAGTAACTCGAATATGGTAAAAGACGCCGACCAGTTGCTGCGTGATATCAAGGAACGTGAGAATCTCGTTACTACGGGGGTCGGTTACGGAGTTGCCTTTCCGCACGCCAAAACGCGATCGGTAAAAGGGATTGTGATTGCGTTCGGGCGCAGTGATGAAGGGATCGACTTCGATGCCATGGACCACAAGCCGGTTAATCTGTTTTTCCTGATCGCGGCGCCGGAAGATGCTATCGGCGCCCACCTGAATGTGATGGCTCGTCTGTCTTATCTGATGAAACCTGAAGAAAACCGCAAAAAACTGCTGGAAGCAACTTCACCCGGTGATGTTCTTGCCCTTATGGATGTTGTCGGCTGACCCGGATACCTGTCCGAAAGGCGGTGTAGATGCAGAACAGGATATCCGGTCTATCCTATAATAGTTGGCGAATCTTAAATCTTGCCGTCATCACTATTTTTATCGCCCTGCTGGTTGTACGTCTGAATGCGGTAAATCAAATTGTCAGTCAGATAGTTCTTAATGTCACGCATAGTCCTTTTCACAAGATAACAGCAACAATCCAGGATCTTTCCTCAGTCAACAAGCAGAATCGACTGCTCCGTGATTCTCTGGCTGTCGCCCGGCTTCAGATCGATGCGCTGGAAGAAGCGCGACGTGAAAATATACGACTGCGTTCGGTCCTCGGCTTTGAACCGCCACCCGGTTACAGGTTGCTGCCGGCCCGGGTAGTTTCCGTGACGGGCGGCCAGTTGCCGATCTCGGCGACCATCAATCGAGGGTTTTACGACTCGGTAGTGATCAACCAACCGGTTATCAACCAGGTCGGTCTGGTTGGACGAATCCAGGAAGTAATGCCCGGCTACGCCACCGTCCAGTGCCTTACCGACCCTCTGAATCGTGTGGCGGTCAGGGTAGCTACCAGCCGTGAAATGGGAATAGTGAGATTTCTGCCGAACGAAGGCATGATACTTTCCGATTTTCCAAACCAGGGAGCGATTGAAATCGCCGATACAATCCTCTCATCCGGCCTGGGACAGGTCTACCCGCCGGGGCTGAAAGTCGGTGTGGTAACGGCGGTGGAACGTCCGGAGAATACACCCTACGCCAATATACATCTTAAACCGATCGTCAATTTCCGCTCGATTGAAGAGCTGTTTATCCTTATCCCGGAGGAACAGTGATCCGGCTGATACCATATCTGCTCTACCTGATACTGACAGGCGCGCATGTGGTGATTCTGGCGCAGATAAGCTCGATTTATTCTGTACAAATCAATCTCGCGGCTTTGCTGGTTCTTCTGGTTGCGATATACAAAAGTGAGCTGGCCGGAGCCTGGTTCGGTTTTTTCGTGGGTCTTGTGCTTTCAGCCGGTACTCCCGGGCTGGTCGGATGGCACGCTTTATGGATGACTGTTTTGGCTGTCGCCGCCTTTCATGCGCGGGAACGTCTGAATCTCGACTCCTTGTATGCGAAGCTTCTGTTGGTCCTGAGTGGTGTTCTTTTACATAATATCCTGGTACTTATTACGACCGGAGCAACGGATTTCTGGTACCAGTTTCTGACTTCCGCCATTCCCGGTGCGATATACACTGCCGTGGCGGCCTGGCTGTTTTTCCTTATTAAAGAAGACCGTATCACCGTAAAAAAAATCAAGGCGCTCTTCTGACAATCCGATGCAACGCACCACTCTCAGCATTTCGCACCGTGAGACAATCAGTCTGCTGATCGTGCTGGTGGTTCTGCTGTTTACGATCGGCGGACTGGTCAAACTTCAGATTCTCGAACATGAAGAGCTTGCCGAACAATCGGAGAACAACCGGATCCGGGTTCAGCCGCTGGTGGCCAGTCGCGGAACCGTCTATGATCGTGAACAGAGAATAATCATCGATAACAGGCCCTCTTTCACGATTTCAATTGTCCCGTCTGAAGCTAAAAAAGATATTACGGTGCCCAATCTGGCCGCCCTGATCGGGCTGGACACTGCAGAAGTAAACAGGAGGCTTCGTCGCAACCGGGTAAGCCGTTATCAACCGGCGCCGATTATGCGTGACGCTCCTTTTGAGATGGTTGCTGTTATTGAGGAGCAGGCCGGTCGCTTTCCCGGGGTCAGTATTCAGATGGAAGAGGTTCGGAGATACACGGCCGATTTGGGTTCGGTCTGTTTTACCGGCTATGTCGGTGAAGTGTCGGAAGAAGAACGTCGTCGCAGCACCGATATCGACTACCGCCTGGGAAGTATCATCGGAAAGAAAGGGATCGAGAAAAAATACGACCATCTTCTGCGCGGTCGGGAGGGAACCGCTTACATCGAGGTTACTGCTTCGGGGCAAAGCCGCGGACCATACGAAGGGAAACCGCCGACACCAGCCACCGCCGGGGCTGATCTTGAACTCACAATCGATATCGATCTTCAACGGGAATGTGTCGCCGTGCTGGATACTTTTTGTTGCGGCGCAATCGTGGCGATGGATCCGCGCAACGGGGACATTCTGGCCATGATTTCGTACCCGGATTTCGACGCCAATATCTTCTCATCGGTTATCCCGGAGAGCCTGTGGCAGGCGATCATGGCCGACTCCACACATCCTTTGCTGAACCGTCCCCTCAGCGGTCTGTACCCTCCCGGATCGACCCTTAAACTGTTGACGATCGGGGCTGGTCTGGAAGACGGCCTGATCACGGAAAACACCACATTCAAACCGTGTTACGGCGGCTACCAGTTCGGCAACAGGTATTTCCGCTGCTGGAATCCGGCCGGTCACGGCAACACCAACCTGATCGAAGCCCTGGAGATGTCGTGCGATGTCTATTTATATCAACTGGGTGTTAAACTGGGCATAGACCGTCTGAGTTACTACCTTGATCTGTGCGGCTTCGGCAAAAAGACCGGGCTGGGTCTGCCGGGCGAGCTGGCCGGATTGAACCCGAACAGCGAATGGTATGATCGCGAATACGGCAAGACCAAATGGAGCCGTGGACTGGTCCTGAACAATGCGATCGGTCAGGGGGAGATACTGGTGACGCCGTTGCAACTGACCCAGTTCTTTTGCGGGCTGGCCAACAACGGCGCCGTTTACCGTCCCCGGATAGTACGCAAAATGATGTTCCCGGACGGTCTTGAAGTCACTATTCCGCCTGAAATAATCCGGCAACTGCCGTTTTCCGAACATACCCTGGAGCTTCTGATGGAAGGGGCGCGTCAGGTGGTACAGGGAGAACACGGTACCGCCAAAAGTCTGCGCGATGAACGATACTCGCTCGGCGGTAAGACCGGAACGGCTGAGAACCCGCATGGCGAGAACCACTCCTGGTTTGTCGGGATAGCTCCCATGGAAACGCCGGAGATAATAGTAAGCGCGATAATCGAGAATGCCGGTCATGGATCGGCAGTAGCGGCGCCGGCAGTGAAACGGATTATCGACATTTACATGGGAAAGAAGCTGGGTTGGTCGATAGCTAACAGCCCCGACACCACGGAGAGTGAGTGATGCTTAATTACCGCGACCTGGACTGGCGAGTTATCGGGGCGGCGCTTTTGCTTTCACTGATCGGGATACTGCTTATCATGTCGGCCCAGCATGATGCTGATTCGGTTTACCGACAGCACTTCTATCTGCGACAGTTAGTCTGGTTGTTGATTGCTCTGACTGCTTTTGTTGTGATAATACATCTGCCGCTCCGGCTGTTTGATGTGAGCGCCTATCTCTTCTACGGAATAACGGTCGGGCTTTTGGTTTTAGTGCTTATGGTCGGAAGCTCTCGTATGGGAGCGACACGATGGTTTTCGTTCGGCCCGATCAACCTGGCTCCGTCCGATATCGCCAAGCTGGCCGTGCTGTTGGCTCTTTCGCGGTTTTTCGCATACACCAAGCTGCCCCCCGAATCGAAAAGGAGACTGGCCATGTCGGCTATACTGACGATATTGCCGGTCATGCTGATTCTCAAGCAGCCTGATCTTGGAACATCGCTGGTGTTCTGGGTAATACTGTTTGTACTCTGGTTCTGGTCCGGGCTGTCGCCGGTCTATCTGGTTCTCATTTTGTCCCCTCTGGCCTCTCTGATCGCCGCCTCGCACTGGCAGACATGGGCGTTGTATTTCGTGGTTCTTCTGGTATTTCTGTTCCTGACGCGGCCCGGTATGTTGTTCTCGGTGATTGTGGTGGCAGCTAACCTTGCCTTCGGGATAATAACACCGTTTATATGGAACCGTCTGGCCGAATATCAGAAATTACGCATACTGACCTTCCTCGATCCCGGACGTGATCCCCGCGGTGCGGGATACCAGATTATTCAGTCGAAAATCGCCATCGGTTCCGGCGGTATCTGGGGTAAAGGGTTCCTCAGCGGTTCGCAGACGCGACTTGATTTTTTGCCGGAACGTCACACTGATTTCGTGTTCAGTGTGCTTGGCGAAGAGTTCGGACTGTGGGGCGCTCTGATCGTGCTGGCGTTGTTCGGGATAATTTTCTATCGAGCAATCCGAATTGCCGTACGCTGCCGGTCACGATTCGCTTCCATGGTTACTATGGGAGCTACAGCCGTACTTCTCTTTCAGTTCTTTATCAATGTCGGCATGACCCTGGGGTTTATGCCGGTAACCGGGCTGGCCCTGCCGTTTCTAAGCTATGGAGGCACTTCGCTGGTACTGACCTGGACCCTGATAGGCCTGATTGTTTCGGCACACTACCGCTGGCAGGAATATTAGTTGTCTCGGATTTTGTACCGATAACCGATCGGACAATTTAATCCCGGGTAATTGTATGAGCGCATCAGACAAAAAACCGTTCGTAGTTCCGCCCATACTGGTATTGGCATTTGGCGCCATCTGTATCAGCTTCGCGCCGGTTTTCCCCAAGATGCTCGGTTCCGCGATGGGACCAACCGCTACCGGGTTCTGGCGCACGTTCATTGGCACCGGACTGCTTTTCGCCTGGGTGATTGCAGCTCGCAAAAGCTTTCGTCTCCCTCGTGTGATTTTTGGCTGGTCGGCGCTGGCCGGGTTTATTTTCTTCCTCGATCTGTGGTTCTGGCATCGCTCGATTCTCTATTGCGGAGCGGGACTGGCCACGATTCTGGCCAATACCCAGGTGTTCGGCACGGCCTTGCTGAGCTATATCGTATTCAAGGAACGCCTGTCGATCAAGTTCTTTGCGTCCGCTATCGCCGCTATTGTAGGGATCGTTCTGTTGATCGGCATCGGGTCCGATTTCGAGTTCACTCGTCTTTACCTTTCCGGAGTAGGGTTGGGGCTTCTGACCGGTATGGTGTACGCGTCATATATCATTGTTATGAAACTGGCTCGACAAACGGGCGAACAACCGGATTCACGTGTGCTTATGGCCTGGACCTCTTTTTTCAGTGCATTCTTTCTGTTCATCGCGGCAGGCTGGGAGGAAGCTCCGTTTATGCCGCCCGATCTGCACTCCCTGTTTATCCTGTTCGTCCTGGCTCTGGTGGCGCAGACACTGGGCTGGTGGTTGATTACCGTATCACTACCTGAACTCGACGCCTCCCGGAGCGGCCTGATGCTCTTATTGCAACCGATCCTGGCCACGGTGTGGGGCTGGCTGTTTTTCAGGGAAAACCTTACGACCGTACAACTGATCGGCGCCGGGGTCACCTTTGCGGCCATCTACTACGGCAGCACCAGACGAAAAATCTGACCGGACAGATTTTTCGCATCCGCTTGTCGGAAAATGTATTGTATCCTGTTCTCACTTTACTTATAATAAAAATATACGCAGATACAGTTGTACGCGTCACATCATTGGAAGGACTCTATCATGATCAAACGAGTATTATTACTGGTAGTCATCATGCTATTCGTTCTGTCCGTTTCGTCATGGGCGGAACCGGACAGTTTATGGATCGGAGATCTGAACGCCTACTACATGGGGAATTCCGTTTTCAAGGTCCCTCTTTTTTATTCCAATGACAGCATACTAAATTCTTTCGGGTTTCCGTTCATGTTCGCCACCACGGGCGGCCCCATTCTTCCCGATTCGATCACGCGAGCCGGCCGTTCATACGGGCAGAATTATTTTGACCTTTTCATGGGGTTCGGTTATGAAGGGTCAGGAAGCATTGTGGATTCGGCCTGTGCCGGACTGGTATCATCAGGGAACATAGTTCCGCCCGGCGATGGAGTGATAGCTGATATCTGGTTTTCAGGAGGCCAGATAGGCGATCTGGTATCTTTTACACCTATTGAATTCTACCCCCCGGCATGTTATGTAAATGTCTATCCGCTGGACCCGGATGGAGGTCCCGTATTTGTACCAACAGCAGTAGTGATTGTGGAAGGTGTCACGGAAATCGGCTGTTTGGACAGTTTTACAGTGCAAGCCACCCGGCATCTTTCGTTTGATATTTACGTAACCGGACCGGCCTCGCCCTTCAGCCTTGAAATTGTGTCTCTCACCGGCCCGGCTACTCAAACCCTGCCATATCTTTCAGGCTCCGACCCATGGACCTGCCACTGGCAGCCGGCCTTTAACGAAGTCGGTGAATACAACCTGCTGTTGCGGGCGACCGATGCCGAAGGATCGACAGTTGAACGATCCGTAGCCATTACTGTAACCGAGCTTCAGATAAATCCGTGCGATGTAGCTCGTGGTGATCTGAACTGTGACGGCAAAGTGGATATCGCAGACATGATCTTCATGGTTGACTGGACATTCAACAACGGCCCGGCGCCATACTGCAAATAGTATCACCGACAGAATATGTTACACAAAAAAAGGCGATCACCCAGACGGTGATTGCCTTTTTTGCATTTATGTCGAAGACGGATCAGTCAACCAGGACTTTCTCAATCCGTTCGGCGATATAGTCGACATCGTTTTCGTCGATGATCAGTGGAGGTGAGATGCGAATGGTGTGACCGTGGCTGTCATTGGCCAGCATTCCCAGATCCAGCAACTTGTGACAATAGGCCATAGCGTCACCGTTTTTGACCTCGATACCGATAAACAGACCCCGGCCGCGGACTTCTTTAACATGCGAAGAGCGGGCGGCTATATCCTCTATTTTCTTTTTCAGAACTTGCCCCATCTGCTCTGAGCGGGCAGCCAGGTTTTCATCGGTAATAACATCCAGGGCAGTGTTACCGGCGACACAGGCCAGAGGATAACCGCCGAATGTGGAACCATCAGAGCCGGGTTTGAAAGCGAGGTCCATCATTTCGGAATTGGTGACAAAAGCCGACAACGGGACCAGCCCGCCGGAAAGAGCCTTGCCGAGAATCAGACCATCCGGGATAACATTTTCATGTTCAAAGCAGAACATCTTACCGGTACGCCCGAGACCGACCTGGATTTCATCGAAAATCAGGAAAAGATCATGTTTGTCGGAAAGCTCCCGCAGACCTTTCAGGAAACCGGCCGGAGGCTGGTACATACCGCCTTCGCCCTGCATCGGCTCGACCAGGATACCGCAGGTGTTCTTTGTAACAGCTTTCTCGACAGCATCGATATCACCATACTCAACCGAAACAAAACCGGGCGTAAGCGGTCCGAAACCGTCACGATACCTGCTGCTGGAAGAAAACGACACAACCGTAATCATTCGGCCGTGAAAGTTGTTGTTGAAGACGATAATTTCCTGCTTGCCGTCCTCGATGCCCTTTTTCTTCCAGCCGTAGTAGCGAGCCATCTTGATCGCGGTTTCAACCGATTCCACCCCTCCGTTTTTGCAGAGACCTTTGTTGCCGTTGTTGCCGAACCGGGGACCAATCTGCGGAACCAGCTCGCACAGTTTCTTGAGAAACAAAACACGGGTATCGGTATAAACGACATTGGATATCACACTGGCATGATTATTCTGAAGGGCATCGACCAGGGCCTGCGCGATACGGGGATGACTGTGACCCTGGTTGGCGGCCGAGTAGGCGGCCAGACAATCAAGATACTTGTTGTCATCGAGGTCGGTCAGCCAGACACCTTTGGCCTGACGAACAACCAGTTTAACACGTCCGTAATGATTGGCTCCGAAGGTGCTGTCATAGTCGAATACCTGCTGATCGGGAATCCGGGAGAATCCACTGGTTGTACGGTTTGCAGTGTTGATATTGGTCATAACGCACCTCAGAGTTTAGTCATTTATATCCGAACAAGTTATCATCAGCCCGCCAAGATAATAGAGATTACCCCGGAATTCAAGAGGTTACGAGGCGATTTTTTCGGTTGCCGTCCGGAACGACTTGCCTCACAATTAATGTTACCGAGGGTAGTAAAAAAGTAGTGTTGAACTGATACGTTGCCTCATAATTGATGTGACCGAAAGTAGACACGATTATGGGGGGAAATTCAAGGCGAGAATACCTGATCGCCATACGACAACGCTATTTGGTGGCCTAAAAGAAGGGAAGGGACTCATTCTTCAGGAGTTCCGTGAGGTAAAAATCGTGACTTAACCTGACACTTGTGTTTCTGTCTGTAAGTTCGAGTCCGGCATTTTCTCTTTGGCCGGCGGCAGCGAATCAATGAACGTCTGCATCGGTGTCTTGCCGAAACAGTACCTGCCACTGTGTGGCCGTTGCTCGTTATACTCCAACAACCAACTATCGACATCCTCCTGCAATTCG
>JAJRTA010000007.1 GCA_024278515.1 Candidatus Zixiibacteriota bacterium | reverse complement strand
TCTGCGGATCGTACAGAACGGCACACAGATGGTCGGAAACAGATTTGGCTATGCGGGTAAAGTCATCGACAAAATCCCGATTGGCCCCGGCCCCGCCCGGGATCATCCCGGCTTCGGCCAGTTCCACCGCCTGAGGCATCAGCGGCACAAGCTCTGAGTTGATACGGATAGTAACATCGGAGGCTATCGCCATCTCAAGAGCATGACCGAGTATTCCATAGCCGGTGATATCGGTGGCGGCATGACAGTTATGCCTGACCATCAGTTCGGACGGACCTTTGTTCAACTGGGCCATCTGGGTGGCGACGATCTTCTCGAGAGCCGAGGGGGCGGAATCACGTTTGATAGCGGTCGTTATCAGCCCGGTTCCGAGCGGTTTGGTGAGAAACAGCTTGTCGCCCGGCCGAGCACCGCCGTTGGTAATCACTCGCCTCGGATCGATCAGCCCGGTGACGGCCAGACCGTATTTCAGCTCTTTGTCTTTTATCGAATGTCCGCCGACAATCACCGCGCCCGCCTCGGCTACTTTGTCGCCGCCGCCGCGCAGAATCTCAGTGAGGTATTCGTCGGGAAGCGAACCCACCGGGAAAGCCACGATATTCATAGCAGTGACCGGTTGTCCACCCATGGCGTAGATATCGGACAAAGCGTTGGCCGCGGCGATCTGCCCGAACTGGTAGGGATCATCGACAATAGGCGGAAAGAAATCGAGCGTCTGCACCAGGGCCTGTTGCTCGTTGATCCGGAACACCCCGGCATCATCGGCCTGGCTGTAGCCGACCAGCAGGTCCGGATGTGTATGGGTCGGTAAGTCTTTCAAGGCCTGCGCCAAAAACTTTGGCGGTATTTTTGAGGCTCAACCGGCGCAACTGACCTGAGCGGTCAGTCTGACCAGCGCATCTTTTCGCTTGTCATTCATATATTCACCATGTTCAGAACTTTATCAGGACAAAGGCGCGACCACCTGCCGAATCGGCTCCAACTATATTACTCTGATGATAGTGAGGTGGCGTACCATTGTCAACTAACCTACACTACGAGCCACAGTGGCCGAGCGCACGATTTCGGTCAGTTGTTCGATACGAAACGGTTTATGCAGAATGTTTATGATGCCCACCGCTTTCAACTGCTCCGGCGGAATCGAGACTTCCCAGCCGGTCACCAGGATCACCGGCACTCCCGGCGCGACTTCTTTAAGGCGACGGGCCACTTCGAGACCGGAAGAGCCCGGCATGGCCAGGTCGGCCAGAATGATATCAAACTGCTGCTGTTCGGCTTTTTCGAGGCCCTCATCACCGGACAGCGCGGTCACCACTTCATAATCCAGCGACTGACACATGGCGGTAATCAGGTCGAGGATTACCGTCTGATCATCTATCGCCAGCAATCGCACCCGTGACCGTGACTTCGGCATATCATCCTGTTCGACAGTTGCGCTAACCGGAAACTTAAATGAAACATAAGACGGCGTTTGCGCTGAACGGTCGACACAACACTGACACAAGGTCGCCTTGAGTACGGTTACAAGTGTTTCATCGATTGGCCGGTCGGCCAACTCATCAGCCCAGCGATATTCGCCGAACCGGGCTACCTGATCGACCGGCGGGAGGGAGCGTCCGTGCCTTGAAATATCAAGATAGACATGACGCTCAAAACAGTAACTGGATATCGTGATCACTTCCTCATCACGGGCCGACTCTGAAAGTTTTCCCACGACGTGTTCCAGAAGGGCTGTAACTTTCTGCCGGGGGCAGTTTATGGGTGATATCTGGAACAGGCGAGGAAATATCTCACGCGGTCGCCCGCCCACCATGTAGAGATTGTCGGAAATCCGGACACGGTCGAGATAGTCCGAGACAAGTTCGTTTATGTCGGGGATGCCCTGTTCCACCGGGGTTTCGAGACCGTTAACGGACGGCGTATGTCCGAAAGCGCCGCGAATAAAGTCGGCCGCCTTTCGGCTTCATCGATAACGTTGTCAAGATACCTGCGAACTTCCAGCGGATGATCGGTGTGTGTTTTTCCGAGTTCGGCATTGCCGATCAGGGCTGAGAGATGGTTGTTCAACCGATTGACGATACCGCCCATCGACGTTCCCGGCGAACCCTGCGGCGCGATCACCGCGCGTTGTTTCTGCAACTGAGCAACGGTTACACGAACCGAATAGAGTCCGAGCGCAAGGGTCAGCATACGTTCCCATTCGGTCTGTTCTTCTTCCGTTCCGTTGGTGATAAGCACCAGCACCACGCCCGTCAGGTCATTCAGCTCGATAAGCGGATAGGCCGCCATGAACGACGGCGCGCTTTTCCCGCCGAGCAGACTCAGACAGGCTTCGCGGTTCACCTTCTGAAACTCCTCAAGCCGCTCGAACACTTTTTTGCGGTCTCGAATAACAACCGGGTCACGTGAGTTTACTACTTCGGCGATGATGCTTTCGCCCGCACGGAAATTGAGCGCCTGCTGATCATCGGAGGAACTGCGGAAGGAACCATCGGGATGACCGGACAAAACCACAGCGCACGACGGTGAGGGCAGAATATCGGTAAGCAATCGGGTCAGGTGGTCCGGTTGCGGCGCTGTTTCCTTGTCGAAACGCAACAGGCTGAGAATCCTGCCGAACCCTTTCCTGCGGGCGATGTCTGCTTTTGACAGGTCAGCCTGACTCAGGGCCGACCGCGCCAGAGCAGCAAAAAGCGAAATCGTCTTCAGTTCGTTCTGTGAAACCCGGAACGGTCCCCCTTCCCGTCGCAACAGAAGGGCGCGTTGTTTCGAACTGTCACC
>JAJRTA010000123.1 GCA_024278515.1 Candidatus Zixiibacteriota bacterium | reverse complement strand
CCAGTTGAAAGTATCCAGCGATCTGCGTGATGTCGATGCGCTGATTATGGTGGTCGACGCTTTTTCCCCCGACGCCGACCCGAAACGGGATATCGGGAGTCTGAGCGATGAGATGATGTTGTCCGACCAGATCATTGTCGAAAACAATATCGAAAACAAAACGCGTAAAATGACGCTGACCGGTGACAAGACAATCAAGACCGAACTTGACCTGCTTGAGAAATGTCTGGAACTGCTGGAAAATGAAAAACCTCTGTTTTATCTTGAACCGAATGAAATTGAACAGCGGTTTCTGAAAAACTACCAGTTTCTTTCGCATAAGCCGGTCCTGATTATGTTGAATATCTCAGAAGAAGATCTTGCCCGCCAGGATGAGATTTACGCGAAGTTTTCAGATCTGGTGGAACCGGGACGACGGGAACTGGCCACGCTGTGCGGAAAGCTTCAAATGGATCTGGCCGCCCTTTCCAAAGAAGAACAACAGGCGTTCTATAAAGATCTGGGCGTGACTTCATCAGCCATGGAGAAGGTGATTCACAAATCTTACACGCTCCTGGGACTGATTTCATTTCTCACCGCCGGTAAACCGGATGTGCGAGCCTGGACGATCAAAAGCGGCACTATCGCCCACAAAGCGGCCGGGGTGATACATTCTGATATCGAGCGCGGATTCATACGAGCAGAAGTGACACCGTTTAAGGACTATATCGAATACAAGACGCCGGCAGCGCTCAAGGCGGCCGGGAAAACACGACTTGAAGGCAAAGAGTATGTAGTGCAGGACGGCGATGTGATCCTGTTCCGGTTTAATGTCTGAGCGAAGGAGCGAACCGAAGCGATGATTGGTTGTTCAAAAACTGAGCAGTTCTGCCGATACCCTATGGCAGATACTGACTACTAAATGATAATGAGAAAAAGTGTATGGCAGGTATGATTGGAGTGAAAGACAAACCGGATAAGAAATCAGCCGACACTCAGGTGCTGTCGATCCTTCCCTTGCGCGGGACGGTCGTTTTCCCCTACCTGGTTGTACCGTTGATGATCCAGGATGCCGACCAGACTCGCATGCTGGATGAAACCCTTATGCGGGGAGCGCGTATCGGATTGTTTCTGCAAAAAGATCTCGACCGTGAAGACCCCGGACCGGGCGATCTGCACGAAATCGGGACGGCCGGCAACATTCTCAAGATGCTCCGCTTCCCGGACGGCAGTGTTCGCTTTCTTATTCAGGGCTTATCGCGAATAAAAATCAAGAGGTTCGTCTCGACCGAACCTTATCTCATGGCCGAGGTGGAAGAACTCGAAGAAGTAGTCAACCAGACGGTCAGGATCGAAGCTCTGCAACGTAATCTTCTGGAGCATATCAAAAGCCTGACCGAGCTGGCTCCCTACCTGACCGAGGAGTTTCATGTCTCGGCTATCAATCAGGATACACCGTCCAAGCTGACCGATTTTGTGGCCTCCAGCCTCAATATCCAACTGACCGAAAAGCAGCGGCTCCTGGCGGAATTGAACGTGTTCAAACGGATGGAACGTCTCTACCAGGCGCTTAACAAAGAGCTCGAGGTTCTGTCGCTTTCACGTAAGATCCAGGCGCAGGCGGCCAACGAACTGGGCAAGTCGCAGCGCGACTATATCCTGCGCGAACAACTGAAGGCGATCAAGAAAGAACTTGGTGACGGCGACGACAAATCCGACCTCGACGAATTTGAAGAGAAAATCGCCAAAGCCAATCTGCCGGAACATGCCGAACAGGCGGCCCGTAAAGAGCTGGATCGTCTCTCTCACATGGCTCCGTCGTCGGCTGAGTACACAGTCGCGCGTACTTACCTGGACTGGATCGTGAATCTGCCGTGGAGTTATTCCACCTAAGACCACCTCGATCTCAAAGAAGCCAAGCGAATACTCGATGAGGATCATCATGACCTCGAAAAAGTCAAGGACCGCATCCTCGAACATCTGGCCGTACGCAAACTGAAAAACGATGTGAAAGGCCCTATCCTTTGTTTTGTCGGCCCTCCCGGCGTCGGCAAGACATCCCTGGGCAAGTCCATCGCGCGGTCTATGGGGCGCAGGTTCGGACGGGTATCGCTGGGCGGTATGCGTGATGAAGCGGAGATTAGGGGCCACCGTCGCACTTATATCGGCGCTATGCCGGGGCGTGTCATCCAGTTGATCAAACGATGCGGCTCCAACAACCCGGTGATCATGCTCGATTAAGTCGACAAACTCGGCTCCGATTTCCGCGGAGATCCGTCATCGGCTTTACTTGAAGTGCTGGACCCGGAACAGAACGACAGCTTCTCCGACCACTATCTCGAACTGCCGTTCGATCTTTCCAAAATCATGTTCATCACCACGGCCAACTGGCTGGATCCTATCCCGGCCGTGTTGAGAGATCGCATGGAAATAATTCGACTGCCGGGGTATACCGACATCGAAAAGCTGGCTATCGCGCGGATTCATCTGATACCTAAACAGCTTGACAACCACGGGCTCAGTTCATCCCGGTTACATATTACCGACAAGGCCGTTCAGGCGATTATCGACGGTTACACCCGCGAAGCCGGCCTGCGCAATCTGGAACGTGAGATTGCCGCGGTGGCTCGTAAGGCGGCCCGGAGAGTAGCATCCGGATACAAGAAAAAGATCAAGGTTGACGAAAAAGACATAAGCAAACTTCTGGGACCGAAACGGTTTGTTCGCGAAGCGTTGTCCCGCCGGGGGCAGGTGGGCGTGGTTCCCGGTCTGGCTTATACATCCGCCGGGGGGGAACTATTGTTTGTCGAGGCGACTTCGATGCCGGGCAAGAGAGAGATGATTCTCACCGGACACCTCGGTGATGTCATGAAGGAATCGGCTCAGGCGGCGCTGTCGTTTTTACGTTCCAACGCCACATCTCTGAACATCCCGGACGAACTTTTCAACACCCGTGAGATCCATATACATGTGCCGTCGGGCGCGACGCCGAAGGACGGCCCCTCAGCCGGGATTGCCATGCTTGTGGCGGTGGCTTCACTGTTTACCAATCGCCCGGTGAAACCATGCCTGGCCATGACCGGTGAGATCACCCTCAGAGGACAGTTGTTACCGATCGGCGGACTCAAGGAAAAACTGCTGGCCGCCTACCGGGCCGGTGTGGACACGGTGATCCTGCCTGAAGAAAACCGGAAAGATTCTACTGAGTTGCCGCCGGAGATCAAGAAGAATGTCAAACTGAAATTTTTCAGTGAGGCCCTCCCGGCTGTAAAATTCGCACTGGAGAGCGACTCGACGAAAAAGAAACCGGCTTCCTCTCGCGCAAAAAAGAAAAGCCGGTAACAGGAATCAAGGATGATTCATGAAGCTCGTTACGGCCGAGCAGATGCGGTCCATTGACCGTGATACGATCGATAATCGAGGTATCCCCGGCCATCAGTTGATGGAAAACGCCGGTCGGGGGATAGCTGAAAAACTACTCTCTCTGGTCATCGATGCCTCTACCAGCCCTCGGGTGACTGTTTTCTGCGGCAAAGGGAATAATGGCGGCGACGGTTTTGTCATCGCACGTTATCTTATGGAAGCCGGGGCGAAAGTTGTTATCTATTTCATTGGCCCGACCGACAAGCTGTCCGGTGACGCTCGTGTCAATTATGATCGCGTTGCTGAAACCGGAATGGAGTTACATGAGGTCAAGTCCATCGATGACTTGCCGGACGAATCTGATGCGGACTATATCATAGACGCCGTCTTCGGCACCGGTTTTGAGGGCGCGCCGCGCGGCCTTGCCGCCGGGCTGATCGATTATATCAACCGGCAGCCACAAACCACCATTGCCGTCGATCTGCCGTCCGGCCTGAACGCCGATAACGGACAACATGAGGGTGTTGTGGTCAGGGCCGACTACACCTTTACCCTGGCCCTGCCCAAGTATGGGCTGTTTGTCAGCCCCGGTCGGGAACTCGCCGGAGCGGTGATGACAGTCCCGATCGGCATTCCGTCTGAAGTAGTTGACAGTTTTGATCTTTATGTCGATCTGATCACACCGGAGCAGGTAGCGGATAAACTCCCGGCGCGTAAACCGGACGGTCACAAAGGTGATTTCGGTAAGCTGTTCCTGCTGGCCGGATCCACCGGGCTGACCGGCGCTGCGGCGATGGCGGCCAGGAGCAGTTTACGGGCCGGTTGCGGGCTGGTGAAAGTCGGCTGTCCGAGGTCGACTCTGCCGATTATTGCCGGAGCGGTTCTGGAGGCAACCACCTGGCCGTTGCCGGATGTAGCCAAAAAAGGGGCGCTGGCTCTTCGCGGTCTTGGTGAGGTGCGTAAACTTGGCGCTCAACATGACGCTGTCGCTATCGGACCGGGGCTTGGGCTCCACCATGAAACACAGGAGCTGGTACGTCGCACAGTGGCTTCTCTTGAGCGACCAGTGGTCATCGATGCCGACGGTCTGACCGCCCTGGCCGGTCATACGGAAATTCTGAAACAGGCCGCCGCACCAGTCGTGCTGACCCCTCACCCCGGCGAATTCTGCCGCCTGACCGGACAGGAGCGACTGACTGAAGATATCCAACAACGCCTTCAGACAGCCCGCCGGTTCGCCACCGACCACGGCGTTGTTCTGGTTCTCAAGGGCAGTCCTACTGTCGTGGCCGCGGGCGACGGTCAGTGCTGGGTGAATCCGTCCGGCAATGCCGGGATGGCAACCGGCGGATCGGGCGATGTCCTCACCGGAATAATCGGATCTTTTCTTGCAGTAAAAATGCCCCCAGTCGATGCCGCGGTTTGCGGTGTCTATATTCACGGTCTGGCCGGAGATCTGGCCGCCGATCAGCTTACCCAGCGCAGTCTGATCGCCGGTGACCTGATTGATTATCTCAGCGAGGCGTTCGAAGCGCTGGGGTGCTGACAGGGCCTCCTGTCCCAAATTATGGGAAGAATATACTTACTGCGAATGTGTAAAAGTCTCGTACAGCCTATCTGAAATCCGGTACGGATCGGTTTTCCCGCGATAGACATCGTCAATAATCTTTTCAAAGTCAACCCGGTCGGCCAGACGTTCCAAAAACTCCCGCCGGAAACGGTGGCTAAGGATCGCCAGTATCTTCTTTTTGATCTGTTCCCGACGGTGGTTGTCAAACTGGTGGTTGGCCTTGATAAATCCCAGATGTTCCTGAATCAGTTCGTATAACTGTTCAATGCCTATTGACTTATCGGCCTGGGTTGTCATTACTTTGGTGCGCCAGGACTCCTCGGAAATTTTTTTCAGGCTGATCGCGTGTTTGAGTTCCTGGGCAAGGCTGTCCGCTCCCTGCCGGTCCGCTTTATTGACAACCAGAACATCGGCGACTTCCAAAAGGCCTGCTTTCATTGTCTGCACGGCATCGCCCGACTCCGGCACGACCACGACCACCACCGAGTCGCAGTTGTCGATAATATCCAGTTCCACCTGCCCGACGCCGACAGTTTCGATGAGAATAGTTTGATACCCGAACGCATCGAGCACAGCAGATACATTGTCCGTTGCCGAGGACAGCCCACCGGTAGCGCCGCGTGAGGCCATCGACCGGAAAAAAACCTGATTGGCGCCCGACAGTTCCCCCATGCGTACCCGATCCCCCAGCAGGGCACCTCCGGTAAAGGGTGAAGATGGATCAACAGCAATGATACCCGTCTTTTGCCCTTTCGATGAAAGCAATGAGGCCAGACAATAGACTAATGTCGACTTCCCGGCGCCGGGAGGGCCGGTGATACCGATCTTGACAGCCTTCCCGGTTTTGGGAGACAACTGTCCCAGAATCTCACGAAAGCCATCAGCCCGGTTTTCTACCAGCGTAATAACCCGGGACAAAGCGCGGATGTCTCCGGAGAAAAATCGCTCGATCAACTCCATAATCAGGCAAAGCCGGTGGTCAGGTTACCGGCGGTCAGCTTTATGTCCTTCAGGCGAAGCTGCTTGCGGGTGATGTCGTTATAGGTGTTATATTCGATCACGTAAGCCAGATCGACCAGACATCCTTTGTCGGAGATCAGGCCGGCCATATGACCGAAACCGAAACCGATTACATCGAACACCGAATCACCCTTACGAACCCGCATCTTCAGATGATTTTTTCCCACTACATAGGGTTGACCGACTACTTCGCAGTTGCGGGTCAGGAACACCGGGCGCATGTTCATAGGCCCGAAAGGTGCGAATTCTTCGATAGTCTGCATAAGGTAATCATTGATTTCGGACAACTCGATTTCCATATCTATGTGCAGTTTGGGGGCGATATCTTCGTTGGACAGATGATTGATCGAAACCGCCTTGAAAGCTCTGCGGAACTCTTCGATGCGATCATCCTGAATCGACAATCCGGCCGCATACTTATGACCACCGTATTTGATCAACAGATGTTCGCACTCCTTGAGAGCCTCACACAGATGAAAACCGGGGATCGAACGAGCCGAGCCTTTGCCGATGCCGTCGGTAACCGAGATCATAATGGTCGGCAGGTGAAATCTTTCGACAATGCGGCTGGCTACGATTCCGATAACACCCTGATGCCATCCTTCACCGGAGAGGACTATGGCGCGATCATTCTCAAGATCAACCGTCTCTTCGATTTGGTTCAGAGCCTCATGGAGCGTCGTTTCATCAATTGCCTTGCGTCGTTTGTTCTCTTCATCGAGACGCCGGGCGATTTCCGCCGCCACTCGTTCATCACGGGTGGAAAGCAGCCTGACCGCTTCGCTGGCGGCGCCGAGGCGACCGAGCGCATTGATACGAGGGGCCAGTATAAATACAACCTGTCCTGTGCTGATGTCTTTGCCCATCAGACCGGCCACGAAAGTCAAAGACTTCAGTCCCGGCTTCGTGGTGCGTGCAATCTGGCGAATGCCGAACTTGGTCAGCACGCGGTTTTCGCCGATCAGGGGCACGATGTCGGCGGCTGTGCCCATCGCGACCAGGTCAAGGTGCTCTTCCAGGTCGCGCAGATCCTGACCTTGCGACTGGTACAAAGCCTGGGCGAATTTGAAGGCGACACCTACTCCGGAAAGTTCGTCCGGATAGCGGGTGCCGTCGTTCTTGGGATTGATAATCGCCGTGGCTTCGGGAATCGCCTCGCCCGGTTCGTGATGGTCGGTGACAATTACATCGATACCGAGCGAGCGAGCGTATTTGACTTCTTCGATTGCCGTAATACCGGTATCCACTGTGATTATCAGTGAGACTCCTTTGTCTTTGGCCGTATCGATTCCTTCCTGCGAGAGGCCGTAGCCCTCGACCAGCCGATTGGGCAGATAGAAGTCGACATTTCCTCCAAGTTTGCCGAGGACGCTGTAAAGCAGAGTTGTGGCTGTGATCCCATCGACATCGTAGTCACCATAGATGACCATTTTTTCGTTGTTGTAGAATGCCCGGGTAACTCGTTCGATACCGGCTTTCATACCGGTCATTTCGTAAGGATCCCTGAGATCGGTCATTTTGGGATGCAGGAATCGACTGATTGTCTCCGGGGTGTCAATACCGCGCTTGATCAGAATCTTCACGACCTGGGGGGGCAGATCGCATTGTTCGACCAGTCCGGCCACCACAGCCGGGTCCGGCTCGGGGTCGAGCACCCATTTCAGCGGGGCGACCCGTTTTGTGTAGCTCATCAGAGCCTCCAATCATCTGGAGGCCTGCATAGCAGGAAATAAGCCGAGTTCTGTAATCGCACATAAAGCGCGATCAACAGCCATTTATCTTGATGATCCGGTTACCCGGTCATTCTGTGCGGCCCACCCGGGAATCATAGCGGGGCGAATCAACCCCTGTTCCCCTATTTGGCCTTGCTCCGGACGGGGTTTACCCACTGTCGACATTACTGCCGACAGCCGTGGTCTCTTACACCACGTTTTCACCCTTACCCGCAAAGCGGGCGGTATAGTTTCTGCGGCACTTTCCGTCGGATCACTCCGCCCCGGTGTTACCGGGCGTCCCGATTCTCTGGAGCTCGGACTTTCCTCACTCTAAACTCTCATCTAAAGCGCGACTGTTTCTCCTGCTATTACAAGCCTTCATCTATAAACCACAACTCACAAACATCAATTTTATCCCACTCCCACATCAGAACATACGCCTGTAATTGGGCGCTTCTTTAGTTATCGGCACCGAGTGCGGATGCGATTCCGTCGCCCCGGCCGAAGTTATACGCACCATCCGGGATTCGCGGGCCAGTGTCGGTAAATCCTTCGCGCCGCAGATTCCCATCCCGGCCCGAAGACCACCCACCAGTTGGTGGACCGATTCGGCCAGCGATCCTTTATAGGGCACTCGTCCCTCAATGCCTTCCGGCACCAGTTTACCGGCATCTTCTTCATAGTCCTGGAAGTACCGGTCTTTACTGCCGCGTTTCATGGAACCGATCGAACCCATCCCGCGGTATACTTTGAATGAACGGCCTTCGAAAAGCACCGTCTCACCGGGGGATTCTTCCGTACCAGCGAACAACGAGCCTATCATAACCGCTGAAGCGCCACAGGCCAGCGCCTTGGTGACATCACCGGAATATCTCACTCCGCCGTCGGCTATGACCGGCGTACCTGTTTTTACGGCCGCTTCGACAGCATTCATTATCGCCGTCACCTGGGGTACCCCGGCTCCGGTTACAATCCGGGTCGTACAAATCGAACCCGGCCCGATACCGACTTTTACACAATCTGCTCCGGCGTCTATCAACGCCCGGGTTCCCTCAGCGGTGGCCACATTGCCGGCCATGACCGGTACATCGGGATAGGCTTTTTTCAGGGCAGTCACCGTTTCCAGCACTCCTTTGCTGTGTCCGTGAGACGAATCGACCACCAGGATATCCACACCGGCGGCTACCAGTTCAGGCGCCCTGGCCGCATAATCTTCACCGACTCCCACGGCCGCGCCTACTCTCAGACGCCCTTTATCATCTTTACAGGCCAGCGGGTACTGAATCTTTTTCACAATATCCTTAACCGTAATCATGCCGGTAAGGTTTTGGTTTTCATCGACAATAAGCAATTTTTCTATCCGGTGCTGATGCAGGAGATCCTTGGCCGTATCGAGGTCGGTTCCCTGCTTGACAGTAACCAGGTTTTTGCTGGTCATCACTTCGGAGATGGCAAGACTATGATCCCGGTGGAAGCGCAGATCCCGGTTGGTCAGAATACCGACCAGCTTGCCGTGCTCGGTGATGGGGATGCCGGAAATCGAGAACTTTCTCATAACGGCAAGAGCATCACCGATCGTCCGGGTGGGGGGGAGAGTAATCGGGTCGACAATCATCCCCGATTCGGACTTTTTTACTTTGTCCACTTCACCGGCCTGGGCGGCGGGGTCCAGGTTCTTGTGGATTATCCCGATTCCTCCCTGACGGGCCAGGGCAATGGCAAGGCCGGATTCGGTGACAGTGTCCATAGCCGCAGACAGCAGCGGAATATTCATTGAAATGCCGGGGGCGATACTGGTCGCTACGTTTACCTCGCGAGGGAGGACCTCGGAGTAAGCAGGCACCAGCAGAACGTCGTCAAAGGTGAGGGCGACTTGTGAATCTATAATGGCCATTAAACGTCTTCCCTGACATACCGGTTACCGGTATGATCTTAGTTAATTGGACTCATCCTCTCGCCAGAAAAGAAGCCTGCCGCAGTTTTCGCAGGTGTGGATACGGTCGCCCTTTTTTATTTCCTGCACCTTGCGCGGGGTCAGAGCTTTATGACAGGACCCACAGGCCCGTTTCTTGACCATGACCACGGCGGTGCCGCCCTTGCCTTTGCGCACCCGTTCGTACACCGAGCGCGTCGAGCGGGGAATCTGAGTCGATATTTTGTCGCGCTCACTTTCCTTGGCTGCCATGGTGTCGCCGATAGAGTCGATTTTGTTTTGAAGTATTTCCAGTTGTTTGGTATTGACCTCTACCGCTTTCCTGACTTTTTCCTCCTGTTCGGCGATCTCCTTTTCCAGCTCCGAGATACGTTCTTCAGTGTTCAGCAGTTCGGTCTCATGGCTGGAGATATCCTGCTTGATGGCGTCAATCTGCGCGACCAGAGCGTCGTACTCTTTATTGGTCTTGATCGACATCATCTGCTGCTGATACTTCTGCAGTTCCGCTTCTTTGGATGCAATTTCAAGTTCCAAATTCTTGGCCGCGACTTTTTTCTCATCGAATTCGGTCTTGTAAGCTTCGAGTCTGGACTTTGCTTCTTCGATCTCTGTTCTCAGGTTGTCCATCATGTCGGGGAGATACTCTTTTGATCTTTCCAGTTCCCCGAGGTCATAATCAATAACCTGTAATTTCAACAGCAGTTCGAGATCGGTCGGCATCGCACCTCCTTCTGCCACAATCGGCTTGTTCATCGTCACCTCAAAAGAGAAACGCATTCTCCCGGTTCCGCAGGAGAATGCGTTTTATTGTCGTTTTGTCGTCCCGTGTTGTCACCAGCCATTCGGACGGATCGTTCACGGTCGACCATGTAATATTTGTCAGGTTTGGCTTTTGTCATCTTTGCAAACTGGGCAATACTGGATTCGAACCAGTGACCTCTCGGATGTGAACCGAACGCTCTAACCAGCTGAGCTAATTGCCCGACAACCTTATTCCTTCCTTCATGGGCCCTGCAGGACTCGAACCTGCGACCCGCTGATTATGAGTCAGCTGCTCTAACCAACTGAGCTAAGGGCCCAAATTTGGCCGAGTTTTATAGTTTAACAAATATGCTCAATATCGTCAAGCCATTTATCAACATACTTTGGACCCGGCCGGGGTTGTTATTCCATGTCCGATTCGTCCATACTGTCGCCTACATTGACCTATTATATACAAAATAAGGCATTAATACGCATTTTTACGGAAGAAACAACCATTTCCACCTTCAACCAACCCGATCATCGAGATCATTTCTCTAAGCCGCGGGCGTTACCCGCTCATTGCTGAAGTCACAGAACGGCAAGGGGTTCCGCCCTTTATTCTCCGAACCGCTCCTTTCCAAGCATTGCTTCATGCAGGCGCTCGTAGATAGGGCCGCGTGGGGTAAGGGTAGACTTGAACAAAACGAGACGATCGAGGCGGACAGGTATCGGTTCAGGTCGTAACGATTCCATCCGCGCGGAAAGATCGGCCAATCCCTGTGGACGACGGACCCGTCCCAGGGTCAGATGCGGCTTGAACCGTTTGGACTCTTTCTCAAAACGCAAAGTGCGCACACCCAGCTCGACCTGTCGGGCCAGTTTCTCAAGCAAGTCAACATTTCCGTCGATCCCGGCCCAGAGAACCCGCGGACGGCGCAGATTGGGAAAGCCGCCGAGCCGGCTTAGCGATGTCGATACGGCAGAATGTTCCGACGCAATTTTGTCGAGCAGTGTTTTGATTTTCGGTACCTGTTCCTCCTCGGTGTCGCCGAGGAACCGGACGGTCAGGTGGATGTTTTCGGGTCTGACCCATTTGACCGCATCGGTCAGAGAACGCAGTTCGCCGATTATCTTATCGAGGTATTTTTCAACCTCATGTCCGAGGGGAAGGGCTATGAACAAACGAATCATTTGATATCAAGAATTTCGCGACGAAGCATTTCGAGCGCGGCATAAGTGGCCCGTGCCCGTCCGGAATCACGTCTGGCCCCGAAGTCAAACTTGCGGGCATAGGAAGCATGAGCCGAAGCCAGACCAATGAACGTAGTGCCGACCGGTTTCTCCTCGGTACCACCCGACGGTCCGGCCACCCCGGTGATCGAAAGCGCATAGTCGGCATTCAACAGCCCGCGGCACCCGACCGCCATAGCCACCGCGCACGGTTCGGAGACAGCGCCGTGTTTTTCCAGTATCTCGTTCTCGACGCCGAGCTGCTTTTCTTTTACTTCGTTGGCGTAGGCTATTATCCCCCCAAGGAAATATCCGGAAGCGCCGCTCACCGATGTGATCAGTTCTCCTAATTTCCCACCGGTACAGGATTCCGCCACCGCCAGGGTCTTGTCGTTATCTATCAGCAACTGACCGATAACGCCTTCAAGAGTGTCATCCTCACGACCGTAAATATACCGCCCGCACGATTCCTCGAGATGCCGCACTAGTCTTTGCGCTTTGTCGGTGGCCTCCTGCCTGTCCTCTCCCGTCGCCATCACGCGCAAATCCACCCCGCCGTATGAGGGCAGGTAGGCCAGCTTTACACCGCTCTCCAGTTTCATTTCATGACCGATTAATTCGGCCAGTTTCGACTCGAATATCCCGGTCGTGCGCAGTTTGATGGTCTTCACTACTTTATTCACCTGAAGACCTCTCAGGTACGGTATGACTTCATCGACCAGAATCTGCTCCGCCTCGTTCGGAACGCCGGGCAGTGAGATGAATATCCGTCCCTCCTCGGCGATACAGATCCCCACCGCGGAACCGTATTTATTGGGAAACAGCGACGCCCCCTGCGGCACCAGCGCCTGGTTCTGGTTGATTGCGGGCATTTCGATACCCCGCCGCTTGAACCGCGCGCGGATATCATCAAGCAGATCCTGATGGAATATCAGGTTGCGCCTGAACAGACGCACGATCGCTTTGCGGGTAATATCGTCATCGGTCGGGCCGAGACCGCCGGTAGTGATCACCAGACGGGCACGCTTCAGAGCCAGACGAAAGGCCTCTTCCATTGTCTCCAGTGAATCTCCGACCGAGGTGCGATACCTGACACTGAACCCGAGATCGGTCAGATAGCGTGCAATCAGGGCGGCGTTGGTGTCGACCGTGTGACCAGTAATCAGTTCATCGCCTATCGTGATGATTTCGGTGATCATAAATGCACACTCTTACATAATCTGAAACCGGTCCAGTCCATAGATAATCAGGTGTGTGGCGATACATGCCTGCACGCCGCCGATAATGTCATCCATCGTCACGCCCCAGCCGCCGGGCAGTTTCTCAGCCTGACGGGCAGGCGGTATTTTCACTACATCGAACCCGCGAAACATTACAAAGGCAATAATATAATTCTGCAACGAGAAAGGTACCAGCAACAGCGTCACGAACATCCCGGCCCATTCATCGATAACAATCTTGCGGGCATCATGGCCGAACATCTTTTCAGCCTCTCCCGCCGCCCAGATCGAGAGAACAAAACTGACTATCACCACTCCGACCAGAATGCGCTGGTTTCCGCCTATAAGGAAAAAAGCGATCAACCAGGCCGGAATTGTCCCCCAGGTTCCGGGGTATGGCCGCCCGTAGCCGGAGTAAAGACCGGTGGCGATCAGTTTAACAATTTGATCTTTCATACGGCTCCTATTTAAGCACCGACTTGATCATGAAGTAATACTTCACAATATAGTCAATTCCGGTCCACACGGTAATCACGGCTGCGGCCCAGAGCAAGAGGTTGAAGTAAAAATAATAATCGAACTCGAAAAACGCCTTAGCCCCGCTGTCGAAATGAGCCAAAGTCGTCATGAGGCTTATATAACCGATCAGCAGTCCGACTACGGTCAGTTGCAAAAACGTCTTGACCTTGGCCCACAAGGTAGGAGGGATCACTACCCCCCGATAGGCGGCCAGCAGTCTCAATCCGGTTATGGCGAACTCGCGGCCTATGATCAGAATCACCGGCAGCGGCGAGACATATTTCAGCGCGATAAACGACACCAGCGCGCTGGACACCAGTATTTTATCGGCCAGCGGATCCATAAACCGCCCGAAGCCGGTGATAATACCATACTTACGGGCATAGTAACCATCAGCCAGATCAGTCAGGGCGGCGATTACAAAAAGAATCAGCCCGGTCATTCGCATCCAGAATGATTCGATCAGGAAAAAATACATGAATATCGGCGCGATGATAATGCGAAGCAGGGTAAGTTTGTTCGGCGTATTCATGAGACCGCCAATTTAGGCAGGCTCTATGATACTGTCAACCGT
>JAJRTA010000122.1 GCA_024278515.1 Candidatus Zixiibacteriota bacterium | reverse complement strand
TTATAAAAGAGAAGGAACAATTCATGCGGTTATCTCGCAAATCAGACTATGCCATGAGAGCTATTCGCCATATCTCCGGTCTTGGTAAGGGACAGCTCGGCTCGATCAACTCTATCGCCGAAGGAGAACAGATACCCCGCGAGTTTCTGGCCAAAATACTCAAGGACCTTACCCGAAGCGGCATCCTGGTATCCTATCAGGGCGTCAAGGGAGGATACGCCATGGCTCGCGAGCCGAAAGAGGTCAGCTTTCTGAATGTGATCGAAGCAATCGATGGTCCCATTCATCTGAACCTCTGTACCGAGCCGGACGGCTGTCGTTGCGAGCAGTATGAAACCTGTGATCTGAGGGGATTCTGGGAAGCTCAGGAAGCCGTTTTTAAGAAAGCCCTGAGCAAACATCACTTCGGCAAATACCGTCGGGGACGCAAGTAGGTAACAAGCCGTTTTATCGTCGGCTCGAAAGAAACGAAGAAACCCACGGACTGCTTTGAAAGGCGGTCCGTTTTCTTATTGGTGCTTGTTTCGCCGTCCCTTAAGATGTTATATTTGTATAAATTCGGGCGGAGTCGGCAGGTAAGCCGAATGAACGGCCGCCCCGGATAACCGAAGCAGACGGCTGTCGATCGCACCTGGTGAGTTCGCAGCCGAGCTTGTTTGGATATTGCATAAACCTGTTTTCAGGAGAATGAATAATGACGGATTTTAACGATAAACAGCATCGCGTGAAAATAGGCCTGGCCGAGATGCTCAAAGGCGGCGTGATAATGGATGTCACCAACGCCGAGCAGGCTTCTATTGCTGAGCAGTCCGGAGCTGTCGCGGTTATGGCGCTGGAGCGGGTGCCGTCGGACATCAGAGCGGAGGGTGGGGTGGCCCGGATGGCTGATCCTGACGTAATCGAGGGAATCAAAAAGGCGGTGACCATTCCGGTGATGGCCAAGTGCCGCATCGGACATTTCGCCGAGGCGCACGTTCTTGAATCTCTCGAAGTCGATTTCATCGATGAATCCGAAGTGCTTACTCCGGCCGATTTCAAGCACCATGTCGACAAGTGGCAATTCAAGGTGCCGTTCGTCTGTGGTTGCCGTAATCTTGGCGAAGCTCTGCGACGGATTTCGGAAGGTGCGGCTATGATCCGCACCAAGGGGGAAGCCGGCACCGGCGATGTCTCGGAAGCGGTCAGGCATCTGCGGGAAATCGGCTCAGCCATGAAGGCTCTCACCGTGATGCCGGATGATGAACTTTACAGCGTAGCCAAAGAGCACCGGGTATCGATCGATCTCGTTCGTATGGTGGCCAAAACCGGGAAACTGCCGGTGCCTAATTTCGCCGCCGGTGGAATCGCCACCCCGGCCGATGCCGCACTGTGTATGTATCTGGGGGCGGAAGCTGTCTTTGTAGGTTCGGGTATTTTCAAATCAGACAACCCGGAGAAACGGGCCAAAGCCATCGTGGCCGCGACAACTCACTACCGGGATGCGGCGATTGTCGCCGACGCTTCCCGGGGCCTGGGTGAGGCCATGAAAGGTATTCAGGTTGAAAGTATTCCGGATGAGGAACTGTTGCACACCCGCTGAAAATACGCCGTCAGTTTTCCTGTGAATTGCTGACAATCGCGCTGTAACGATCGATCAGACTCCGCGTTCCTTCCGGTGATTCCGATTCGGCAAGTATATTGAACGAGGCGGTAAGCCTGTCGGGGGCGACCAGTACCCATCCGTCTTCTTCGAAAATCCGGACACCGTCGATCAACTGACGCGGTTTTTCATCGGAGCCGATAATCAGCTTGCGCATCACGGTACCCTTCTTCGACCAGGGACACGGCACCGAGATAGAAAGGCGGTTGAGATGTTCGAACTTTTTGCGAATTTCCCCAAGCCGGGACCTGGTGGCGGCCATCATTTCAAGCAGTTTCACCGCAGAAAGCATCGCATCGGCGCCCATCTGAAAACCGGGGAAGATAAACCCTCCCCGGGTACCGCCGACAAAATCGACTTCGCCACTGCGGAGTATTTCCATCATGGCCAGATGATCGTTGGCCACGCGCACGACCTCGACTTTCTGTTTCTCGGCGATCTGCTCGACCCCCATCGAAGCGTCGACCGTCACCGCAATCTTTGAAGCCTTGTTGGTTTGCAGGAAGAGATCGGTCATAATCAGCAACAGCAAATGGCTGTCGATCGGCTTGCCAAGCTCGTCGATAGCGGTCAACTTTTCCGCGGCGCTGTTCAGCAAAAAGCCGATATCACAGTTCAGTGTTGTCACTATCGAGGAGAGTTGAACAATAGCCTGACCGTACTCTTCGGGTGAACTTGAAAACTTTCGCGGGTTCAGATTGGCGTTCAGCTCGATCGCCGAAATCCCGAGATTGAAAAAGAGGGTGGGGAAAATCTGGCTGGACGCGCCGTTGGAGTGGTCAACGACCAGTTTGAAACCGGCCTTTTTAATGACCTCACTGTTGATCGCGTTCATAAACTCGGACCGATAGTTCTCTTCGACCTGGATCGGCATTTCCAGGTGACCGATCGTGTCCAGGCTGGCTCGTTCAAACTCTTCTCCGAAATAAATCCGCTCCACCTTTTTCGATTTCGCGGTCGGCAGATCCAGACCATTGCCATCAAAGAAAATGCAATCAATCAGACGAAAATCCTCAGGGTTGTGACGAATGTAAATACCGGCCGCGAACTGACCCTGCTTCAGACCGTGGCGCACTACCGGAATCGGCAGGGTTTCCAGATCGGAGACATTGACTCCGGCGGCCAGAAGTCCTGCTATCAGACCCCGTTTCAGCAAGCGCGAAGTATCCGAGGCATCGCGGCTGGTGACGACCGCATTGCCAGGCCCGAGGAAAGCTCCGAAAGCCGATCCGATCCGCACCAGCATCTCCGGTGTGATCTCCACCAGGGCCAGTCCGCTGATTTTGGAATTGGTGAAAAGTTCACGGTTCCACTTTTCACCCCAGACCATGGAGGTCGAAACTATAGCGCCGGGATCAACCGATTTGCCCGGCCATATTTTACAGTTGGCTTTGACCGTGGCGTTGTCGCCGATCGTGCAATCATCGGAAACGATTACTTCATCCAGAAGCTGCACATCCCGTCCCAGACGGGCGTTGAATCCGACCACGGCGTTGGTCATACTGGTATTGGCTCCCACTACGTTATCGTCCCAGAGCACGGTGTTGGTCAGTTCCGACTCGGCACCGACAAAACTGCGGTGCCCGATGACACAGTTATGAAGCCTGGCTCCGGCGCCGATGGTGACATCATCACCTAAAATCACTGTACCGCTCAGGCTGACATCATTCTCGATCTTGACATTCGCGCCGCGATAAAGACGGTAACCGTCGCCCTCTTCGACTTTCGTTTTCAGATCGAGATCAAGTTTGCCGTCGAACAGATCGATATGGGCGCGTCGGTACTCACCCACATTGCCGACATCTTTCCAGTAACCGTTCATGATCCTGCCGTAGAGTCCCATCTCTTTTGACAGCATCAACGGAAACAGGTTCTGCGAGAAGTCGAAATTCGTCTGCGGAGGAATCAGTTGAATCGCCGATGGTTCCAGGATGTAAATGCCGGTGTTGATCGTATCGGAGAACGCTTCACCCCATGACGGTTTTTCAAGAAACCTCACTATCCGGCCGTCCGGTGAAGTAATAACAATGCCATAAGCCAGAGGATTCTCGCGGCGTGTCAAAAGAATAGTCGCGTCGGCGTTTTTTTCTTTATGCCAGTTTAACGCCGCGCCGAGGTCAAAATCCGTCACCAGGTCGCCTGAAATTATCAGTACCGGTTCATCGGCTGTCTGAAGAGCGCACCGCACCGCACCAGCCGTACCGAAATCATCCTCCGGGTGAACATAATCCATACTGACGCCGAACCCGGACCCATCACCGAAATAGTCCCTGATACGGTCGGCCTGAAAATACAACAGCGACGTAATCTGGGTGAGTCCGTGCCTGCAAAGCAGCGAAACCACGTGCTCCATCATCGGCAGGTTGCCGATCGGCGTCATCGGTTTGGGTATGTTTACGGTCAGGGGTCTCAGACGGGTGCCAAAACCGCCTGCCATTATGATAGCTTTCATTGGTTGTCTCGGTTCAATCTGTTTATCTCTCACTCTGTCAATATTCCACGATCAGAAAGGAAATGAATTACATCGTGGAAGTCGTCATACTTCGTAAACTCAATATTATGTTTGATACAATAATGTTCAAGGTCTTTCTTGGCCAGCACCAGGTCCGCTTCCGCCGCCCCGCAGGCGTCGGAGTAGCCGTCACCGACAAAAACCACCACCTTTTCCGGGTGATCTGCGCGATATTCGCGAATCCGTTCCCCTTTGCAACTGCCGCAGCGATCACAGTCTCTATTATCATAAGGAAAGCTGACCACCAGCCTGTTGTTTTCAAAACGGCCATGATTGGTTAACAGCGGCAGTTCGCTCAGCTCGTATCGCTTGAGAACGTACTCGATATAAAAATCAAGACCGTCGGACAGGATGGTGAGATCTGCTGAACATGCCTTGCAATAATTGACGAATTCGCGAAAACCGCGACATAGTTCAAACTGATCCAGAAAGCTGTAAATCTGTTCAGCCGTTGCGTCGATCATGGCCGCCTCTTTGGTCAGGCACTCGCGTGTGGTCAATTCTTCATTTTTCCATAATTCAACAAACGGATCGATGCGCCCCTCGGAGAAATGCCGAAACAGACTATACCCGATATCGCGACGGGTGATAGTTCCGTCGAAATCACAGAAGATAGCGGTCCTGGCATTATTCATATTGTTTGTACCAGCATAAAGTCACATCGGTTGCCGCAGTATCTTTTCAACGGCCAGGGCAATCCCTTTATCCTTTTTCATTACCACATCATGATAAGCACGATAAGCGGACCAGGCCCGCTCGAAGGCCAACTGCGCCAGCCTCTGCTTCAGGTAATCCGAATGCGAGTATAATCTCTGACGGTCATAACGATAGGCCGCTGTTTTCAGGTTCTCGCGGACTTTCCCGGCAAAAGCTGTCCCTGCCTGCTCCGCGACCAGCACCGCAAGGCTCTCGGCTTTAATCCTAAGATCAGAGGGATACTCGAACTCTTCTGAAATGAACTCATCCAGCTCTTTCAACCAGCCATTGTCGATAGTTCCATGATTGTAAGCCTCGATCAATTCATCCTGATGAATATACGCAAACCGCTGAAGAAGGAACGACTGTTCCAGCGCTCGGATAAAAGGCTCCGTATCGGAAGATCGGTAAAAGTAGTCCGGCGGCAGGCCGTGACCGATATCATTGAGCGTTGAATCCAAATCATTAAGATAGACACCCCCTTCGAAGTAGTAGCGCGAGATCGTCAGACGGAGACCGTCCTCCCCGAGAAACTTCAGGTATCCCTGTACCAGGCCTTTCCCGAAAGTGGTATCGCCGACCAGCGCGGCACGGT
>JAJRTA010000121.1 GCA_024278515.1 Candidatus Zixiibacteriota bacterium | reverse complement strand
TCGGTGAAGACCGCCATCTTGCCGGTTTTCTGGCCGATACCCGGTGCGTCGACAACCCAGAAGTAGATGCCCGAGGCTACCGGCAACCCGTTGGCTGTGTTGGCGCCCCAACTGGCATAGCTGATCGTCGGATCATCTTTCTTTACGGTATTGATGTATTCACCGGACAGGTTGTAAATAGTGATCTCGCATTTTTCCGGCAGATTCTGGAACATGATCTGGTAGTTGCCTACCGCCGGATCGTACGGTCCGTACAGATAAAACGGATTCGGTGATACAGTAATATTGTCCAGAACAGATGCGGCTTTGGAAACGGTGGCGGCGTCAGTATTGAACTCGAATACATCATCGACCGTGTTCACCTTGGCCGTAGTAAATCTGATTACAGTTCCTTCTGCCGGAGCGGTCGTTGCTTCCGAATAGTCCGATATGACTATGCGTCCAATCAGGAAGTCATCGTCCCACGTGTATTCCATGGTGGCAGGCGAAGGTTCCGAATACGCTCTTTCGTACGGATAGATCCTGTCGCCGTAGGACCATCCGCCCGATCCATCATCGTCGATAATGGCGAAATTGATCCGGACATCGTCGGAGGGATCATCAGGAGTTCCTATTCCGATATTCCAGACCTCGAACGGCGCGCGATCACCCCAAAGGGTTTCGGATATCCAGTCGTAGTATTCAGAACCTGTGGCAGTGAAACGGATCTCCCAGTCGGAAGTGCCGATATGACCGCGCCAGTTCATGCGGTCAAAGTTCGAACCCTGATCCGAGGCGATGTACCAGTCTCGAGTGGAGTTCAGGGAGTACATGACGTTGTCCGGGTCTATCGGACCGGATGCATCTTGAACTTCCTGGATTGCAACTACACCAAAGGCCGGTCCCAGAACTTTCACCATGATACCATCGACAATAGAATATGTATCGTCACCTGATTGGTTGGTTTGATCGGCCAGCACCGTAGTGTTGGTGGTCAGGTCGGTCAGGTGCCAGTAAAGCGTCCCATCCGTTTCAGTGAAGGTAACGCGATACGTATGACCGGTTACCTGTGTATGGTCAATGACTATGGGTATAATGGTGCCGTCACCACCCCCGGCAGTGTGTGTCCACGACAGTGTGTCTCCGAACACGGAGGTATAACTGTTTTCGGCAATCGGCCGCTGGGGCCTGGCCGATACTACAGTAGCCGAAGTCAGAGTCTTAAAGCCGTCGGGCTGGGACAGGTCCACCGAATAGGCTTCGACCTTGTAGTAGTAGTTCTTGATATTGCGAAGAGGGCCGCCGTTAATATGATCTTCGTCGAGGAAGATATAACGTTTGATGCCAAGCTCTTCACCATTTTTGACCAGACGAAGTTCCGGCACAGCCGTCACCGGATCAAAGACCATGTCGAATACATCTTCGATGAAGTTCTGGATATCGAAGGCGGCAACCTGAGTCCACGGGCCGGAGGCTGTTTCGCCCTGCCAGACCATGTATCCTTCAAAAGGATAAGTGCCGTGGTCTGT
This sequence comes from Candidatus Zixiibacteriota bacterium, assembly GCA_024278515.1. Classification (GTDB taxonomy): domain Bacteria; phylum Zixibacteria; class MSB-5A5; order GN15; family FEB-12; genus JAJRTA01. The sequence continues at coordinate 40,762 of JAJRTA010000121.1, read as the reverse complement.
TTCCGAAGTGTCTGTCCAGGAAAGGGAAATCCCCTGATCCTTCCATGCTACATCGACGATCGGCGCGGCCGGAGCCTTCGGAAGATCGAAGTCGCTGTCATAAGCGATCTGTGCGAAAGCATCCTTGAACTTCATCAAAGAAATTGAAGTCAGCCGGTTGATCGCCTGACCAACCACGATTGCCGCCACGAACTCAGTCGAGTCCCCGGGGGCGAAAGTGATCGGTCCGGTCGACATCATGAAGCGACGATCAGCCGGATCAACATCGAGATCACCGGTTCCTTTTACCGGGTCACCGGCCAGCTGGAAGAGAGTAACAACACCTTCGTTGTTTGTGTAATCTTCTCCGTTTGCTTTAAGTCCCTTCATGTAGTTGTAGGTTTCATTGAAATCGTTCGGGTCGGTACCATTGATGTACTTATTGAACGAAGTCATACCCATGTTGACATAGCCCGGCCATTTCTGACCCCACATCCGGGCTGTGTCTTCATCGTTGCCGGTAAACTGAAGCGGCCCCTGGAAGAAATCGTAACCCACGCATGGGGGAGCATCTTCGTAATGACCGGCATCATCGTTATCGGAGTTGTAAACAAATCCGACTGACAACGTAGTATCACATCCTACAAGGTCGTCGGTGTACTCACCGAGGTCAGGGTCCGACCAGAGTGAGAAATAACAATTTTCGATAGTGTTGCCGCCCTTGTTGAATACCTGAAAGCGAAGGAAGATAACATCACCAAGTGCGTCGGTACGATCGAATGCAAAAGTTGTTTGGCGAATCTCGATGCCGAGGGGAGCTGTTTCTCCGGCGTCGTTTGCATGTTGATCCGGGTTGGCATCGTTGTAAATAGCCCAGAGCATCTGGTCGCCGATCATGTCCGGCTCGCCCTGATCGTTCAACGGCGCGCCATACTGAGACTGAATATCAATCCAGTCCTGGTTCGGGTTGTCGGACATACTGTCGGAGTACAGCTTGTAAACCCGGAAATCCGGGTCAGTTTCAAAGCCTGAGTTGTATGTCCAGGTTGTGTCGTTACCATTAACGCTGAGGATACTGTCCATCGGGCCAGGGACGAACTCATCACTGTACTCGGCGATGGCTACACGTACTTCACCGTTGACGACACCACCGATCCAGAGACCGGAAGCATACACTACATAGTCGTCCAGCGATCCGTCGACAATACTCGCGTTGTCTACGTAGGGATAAAATGTCCCCGCGTCCAGTCCGAAAACTCCTGAAAGATCGCGGGCGAAATTGGCGTGATTGGTTACGAACATCAATATGTTGTTGGCATTGATGTAGGTAGCGTTGTCAATCACGGCCGACATCGGTTGAATACCTCTGATCTTCTTGTTATGCGGCGGCGCCGCGATAAGCGGCAATGCCACAATGAAGATCAGTAGAATTGTAAGCAGTTTTGTTTTCATTGTATACATCCCCGTCCTTTAGAATGACGCCCGCAGGCCAACATACACCATCCGCGGATTGGCGTAGTTGGTCGGGTTGTTCTGTTTGAGGTTGTAAGCATCGATATAGGGCTGACCTTCGTTGGCGATATTGGTCAGTCCGGGGCCGCTGGCCAGATAGCCGGTGTTATCAGGCTGGCCGGTCGTTTCATAAACGCCGATCACGTTTTCGCGATCCAGCAGGTTCTTCACCCAGACGTAGGGGATAAGATCGTAGTTACCGATTTTGAATACCCGTTCGATCTTGACATCGATCTGGAAGAACCAGGGCTTGGTGGAAGAATTAACAGGCGCCGACGGGCCGGGCCTTACCGCCGATTCGACAGCCGCGTCATACATACCGGTCGGTGTGTACGGGGTGCCGCTTCCGGCATAGATAATAGTGTTGATATTGGTGTTTTCAAACGGGAATATATCACCAAAGCGCGGTCCTTCCTGACGGCCGAGCCGCATGTCGATCACTCCGGCCAGATTATGGCGCTGATCGTAATCGAGCGGTGCTGTGACCTTGGGTGTTCCCCCCGGGTTCGACCAGTTGATCACATACGCCGACTGAGCATACGAACCGGTGCCGGTCGCCCAGCTAAGCGTGTACTTGAGGTCGAGCCGGATATTCTTCGTGCGACGCATGGCCAGATTGAAATCGAGCCCTTTAACAGTACCATAATCGATGTTGTCGAAAATACTGTAAGTACGAATCGAAGCATCGACCGAGTCATACGTGTGGATCTGGGTCAGGTCCTGAATATCCTTGTAGTAGGCATCGACGCTAATAGCCAGGTTGTCGCCCAACTGATGGGTGAAGCCCACTTCGTACAGGGTTGTTTTCTCCGGTTCCAGGTTGGGGCTGGCAAAAGGGAAGTAAGAACCGGCGGTTACACGAGCTTCCCAGAAGTCATAGCCCACGTACAGCTTGTCAAGATTGGGGCGTTGGAAGAACTTACCGAAACTGACATGCATCTGTGTACGATCTGAAATCGGGAATGAAATACCCAGACGAGGTGATAAGCGGATGAACTTCTCGGAGTCTTCAAGATCGGCTTCGTCCAGCTCCCCCGGTGTTCCGTACTGATATGGATTCAGGGAATCCCTGATACGCTGTGTTTTGTAATCGAAGTAATCGAACCTCAACCCGGCGTTCACAATAACACCGCGCCACTCAAACCTGTCCTGAGCATACAGGCCGAGGTTGATCGGATGTTTGGTGTCATTAAAGACACCTTCGTTATCCGACTCGTTGCCGAGGCTGTCGAATCCGTAACGATTAACGCGGGTTACCGAGTAACCTTTGGTGGCGTCGAGATTGCGGAAATAACGCAGAGTATGGCGCTGGAAGTCGAAACCGAACTTCAAAGTGTTTCGTTCATCCACCTGCATATTCATATCACCCTTGAAGCCGATATAGGATGATTTGCGGTGAAGGTAGCCGCCCCAGTAAGGAGACTCGGATAGGACCACCGTATCTCCGTTATTGGAAACCACGGTGATATCTTCAGAATCAGTCCAGAACAGATTGTAATCTTCGAATTCGGGGTTAACGATATCGTCGACTTCACCATTGCCCCAGTCGTATTTACGTTCATAGGCTTCGTAATTGTCAAAAATGACACCGTCACCACGGAGACGTTCGGTCATGAAATACGAACTGCTCAGGTTGAAGAACGCATCGGCGTTCAGGGTGTGAGTGAGCTTGGCGTTCAGACCGATGTTTTTGTCCTCAAAGCGCGGCATGTGGGCCGGATTGAGCGCCCATTCCTGGCGATACTCGCGCCACCAGGTCTGTGAACCGGTGCCGCTTGCCTGCAGCTTGGTGTTGGGGCTCAACTCATAGTCCAGCTTGCCCTGATACGACCAGCTCGAATAACTGTTACTGGGCAAACGCTGCGGATTCTCCGAGTAGAGAGTGTCCAGACCGTACGGCTTGCCGTAGGTCTCGTGCACTTCTTTGGTTTTGGAAGAAGGCGAACGGTCGCGCAAAAATGTGCGTTCCCCTGAAAGGAAAAAGTACGCCTTATCTATACCCGGGACCGGGCCGCCGAAGTCGACTGAATAGAAGTTCTGATCCCAGTTTTCAGCAAGAACGTTATCGGTCAGAACTTCTACATCACCGTGGTATTCCTCTCCACCGGAGTTGGTGATTACATTGACGATACCGGAAGCAACATGGCCATACTCGGCTGAAAAAGCGCCGGTCGTAACTGTGATCTCCTTGATCGAGTTGTTGCTGATATTGGTGGTCGAAGCGCCGGTCAGGGGATCCTGCTGTGAGAAACCGTCGACATAGTATGCCACTTCGGAAGGACGGCCGCCACGCAGGTTCAGTTCCTGTGAACGGGCGCTTTCAGCACCGGGACGTTGACCACGGTTGCGAACAGTGAAATTGCCGGAATTCATCCGCACCACGCTGTTCTGGATGCCGACGAGCTGTTCCATGCCACGAGTCGGCATAGACAGCAGCTCGTCCCGTTTGATGATACTCACGGTTGTTGTTTTATCCTTGATCACCATCGGACGCTCGGCCGAAACTTTGATTGTTTTACCGATGTCCGCCGCTTTGGAACTCAGCTCCACGTCATGGTAACTGGCCAGGTCGGCTGAAACCTCGACGTTGCTGATTTCCACAGTGGCATAACCTACAGCCGTGATCACCAGGGTATAAGTCCCCACCGGAACATTGCGGATTGTGTAAATTCCATCCTGATCGGCCACTCCTCCCAGGTCGGTCCCCTTTACCGCCACCGTTGCTCCGACAACAGGCTGATCACTGTCGGCATCCGTGATCTCGCCAGTGATCTTACCGACCACTGAACCAAAAACCACACCACTGCACAGCAACAGCAAGAGAACGGTAATCGGAATTAGTTTCAGTCTCATTACTTTGCTCCTATGATTAAGTATGAATTGGGATTTCCGTATGCACGTAATACGGACAGTTAACACTTTTTTATACGTTTTCTCCTCCTTTGAAAAAAAACCAACATCCATGCGGTCGTATTTATCCAAAAGTACTGTCTTATTCTTTGTATAGGTTGGGATTTCTATTAATCCGTGTCAATTAAAAAAGGTCGAAAAATCCTGCTAATTATATGACAGATGTGACCTTAATATCGTTAATGAGACAGCAGGCGATTATATTCCACGTATAATATTTTTCAGTGGGCCGCAGTCAGACACGGTTTGATCGCGCGATTTTTCGAACCTTCAGCGTTTATCATCGTCATTACATTAAAGGATAAACGACTGGTACGAGTATGATTATCAGGTTATAACTGTCATTTTTTACGGCCTTGCCGTGAGCAGATTCTTCCTGTATCTTACACGGAATAAATGGAAGCAAAGACTATGGCAAAGCGACCGGCCAAAATGCGAAATGATAAAATAAGCCTCGGCTTATCGGAAAAACTTGGTTTGCTCAGAAAGATTCTGTCGGATCAGGAATCGGTTATCGTGGCTTTTTCGGGCGGCGTGGACAGCACATTCCTGCTGAAAGTGGCGGTTGACCTGCTCGGCGACAAGGCGGTTGCTGTCACGGCGGAATCCGACACGCTGGCGGCGTCCGAGTTGGAGCTTGCCGCGACAATAGCGGGGCAGATCGGCGCACGTCATATTATCATACGTACTGATGAGATGTGCGATCCGGATTTTGTGGCCAATCCTCCGGATCGATGCTACCACTGCAAGAAAACGTTGTTTGGCCGATTAACCGAACTTGCGGTGGAGATGAATATACCGGTCGTGGTTGAAGGGTCGAATTATGACGATCTCGATGATTATCGTCCCGGGTTCCGCGCGGTCAACGAGTTTGCTGTTATCAGCCCGTTGAAAGATGCCCGTATGACCAAAGAAGATATTCGTATTTTATCCCGAACAATGAATCTGCCCACCTGGGACAAACCGGCCGCGCCCTGTTTGTCGTCGCGGATTCCGTACGGGTCACCGATTACCAAAGAGAAACTGGCCCGGATAGAGCAGGCTGAAAACTACCTGAAAAGCCTCGGTTTCAAAGTCCTCAGGGTGCGTGATCACGATAAGGTTGCACGCATAGAACTGCCGCCGGATGATATCGATCGGTTGTTCGCGAACGGTCGGGCCAAAGAAATAACCGATCAATTCAAATCTTTTGGTTACGGTTATGTTGCGGTTGATCTGCTTGGTTTCCGAAGCGGCAGCCTGAACGAATCACTTTCGCAGGCAGGCAATGGACAGGAATAACCTGAGAAAACTGCTGGAAGATATCAGAAATCACCGGCTTGACATTGACCAGGCCATGACTCAGCTCAAAAACCTGCCGTACGAAGATATCGGTTTCGCCAAGCTTGATACACATCGTGACCTCAGGCGAGGTTTCCCTGAAGTGGTTTTTTGCAAAGGTAAAACAACAAAACAGGTTATTGCGATTTTCGGCAAACTTGCCGTTGGTGACAGGCTGGTTATGGCCACCAAGGCCGCGCCGGATCTGTTCAACGCGGTCCATAAGGTATATCCGAATACGGTTTACCATGAAACGGCCCAAATCATCCTCAGCGGACAACTGCCCGAACCTCGCACAGGGAAGAAGATCGTCGTTGTGTCGGCCGGGACATCCGATATGCCGGTTGCCGAAGAAGCGGCTGTGACAGCAGAGTCTATGAGTAATCCGGTCGATCGCCTGTATGATAACGGGGTAGCCGGGATTCATCGCCACCTTCATAATAAGTAGACACTGTTCGAAGCCGCTATAGTGATTGTTGTGGCCGGCATGGAAGGCGCGTTGGCCTCGGTGGTCGGGGGGATGGTTGACTGTCCGGTGGTGGCGGTGCCGACATCGGTCGGGTACGGGGCCAGTTTCAACGGCCTTGCCGCTCTTTTGTCCATGCTTAACAGTTGCTCGCCCGGTATCGCGGTGGTAAATATCGACAACGGCTTCGGCGCCGGTTATTTTGCCGCAGTCACAAACCTGATGGGGGTCGATAAATGAAACTGGCCTATTTTGACTGCTTCGCCGGGGCGGCAGGGGATATGATCCTCGGAGCGCTGATCGACGCCGGGTTGCCGTTCGATTTTCTGAAAAGCGAGCTGGCAAAACTTAAGTTGGACGGCTTCGATCTGCAGTGTGACAGGGTGATGAAAAACGGAATCAGCGGGACCAAACTCAGTGTGATAACCGGGGAGCAAAATGTCCATCGACACCTTGGCGATATTACGGAGATTATTGACCATAGCGACCTGTCCGGCCAGGTGAAGTCGCGCGGCATAGCTGTATTTGAAACACTCGCTCGCGCCGAGGCCAAAATCCACGGCACTACCACCGACAAGATTCATTTTCACGAAGTCGGCGCTCTTGATGCTATTGTTGATATTGTCGGTACGGTGATCGGGCTTGACTATCTCGGCATTAGGCAAATTATGGTTTCACCTGTCCACTTCGGAACCGGATTTATCGAGTGTGAGCACGGCAAAATGCCGGTACCTGCTCCTGCGACCCTGGAAATACTGAAGGGAGCGCCGACCTGGTCATCCGGTATCCGATCCGAGCTGACCACACCCACCGGCGCGGCTCTTCTGAAAACACTGGCTGACAGTTTTGGCCCGGTTCCTCCGATGACCACAACCTCGGTCGGCTATGGAGCCGGGAGCCGCGACCTCGAAATCCCCAATATGATCCGTGTCGTGATCGGTGAAAGCGCAACCGACAGCCTCGAAATTGACGAAATACTCCTGATGGAGTGCAACCTTGACGATATGACCGGTGAACGTCTCGGTTATGTTATGGAACGTTTATTATCGGAGGGTGCGCGGGATGTCTGGTTTACGCCGATTCAGATGAAGAAGAATCGTCCCGCGGTAACTCTCTCCGTACTGGCTGATCAGGCCCGGTATGATGCGTTGTCTTCTACGATTTTTGCCGAGACCAGCACTATCGGTATTCGCACACAACGCCTGATGCGGCGCAAGTTGAAACGTGAAACACGCACAGTCCGTACTCATTTCGGTGAGATACGAGTGAAAGTTTCCCGCCTGGGACGGACAGAACGCATTGCCCCCGAGTACGAGGACTGCCGTGAAGCCGCACTCCGTGAGGGTGTCCCACTCGCACAGGTTTACGATGAAGTCATGCGTTCAACCGGCTCTGACGAAAACAACTGATCCATCTGCCACTGTGAATCGATTATCAGCAGTAGGTACTTATCGGTCCGATCCGGTCGTAAATCTCCCTGAGCTGATCTATCTTCATCGGCACATCAACCGAGTTTTTGCACACGGCGACGCAGGAACCGCATGAAGTACATAAGGCGAGGCCCGCACCGGCCGGAATCGATTTGAGCGTGCGACGCGCCTTGGTAAAATCGGCGTATTGCGTCGCATACATGTGCGTACGCATCAAATCCGGGATATCGGTATTCTTCGGACAACTGGCCAGACAGCCTTGGCACTGGCGACAGAAGCCCATTCCCAGCAAGACGCTGTTATCCGCAAGGAATCTTGTCTCTTCCGAGGTCAGCTCCAGATCGGCGGCGTAACCTGTGTTCCAGCGCAAGTGCTCATAGTTGCTGATCCCGGTGATAGCCGTGCAGATATTTTCGTTGCGCATTGCCCATTTGAACGCCGCCGAGTTGATCACCGCAGTTGAATAGTTTCGCAGTGTCTCGGAGTTGGGGTAGTTGGCGCCGCCCGCCTGCGTCTTCATGGCGATTACACCAAGCCCCTTTTCAGCCGCTTTCTTAATCGCGGCCGGCAGTGCGGTATCATCGGCCATGGTGAAATTGAACGCGGTCAACACGACATCGTAAATTCCGGCCTCGACGGTAGCCCTGACCACGCCGGCCATGTTCGCATGGGTGGAAATGCCGATAAAACGAGTTTTGCCCTGTTTTTTCAGCTTCTGCAGACCTTCCATGATCGCCTCGTCGGTAACCGGAGCGGGGTCACGGACATCGTGAATGTACAGAATATCCACATAGTCGGTCTTGAGCCTCTTGAGCGATGCTTCCATTGTCGACATCATCAGCTTCTTCGACTCAGCTTTGGTCGATACGGAATTCCTTTGGCTCGGAGTATGCAGCTTGGTCGAAATAATACAATCTTTTCGTACTCCCAGTTTGGCCAGCGCCTGGCCGACCATCTGTTCATTGCGGCCATAGGCGTAGGATACGGCGGTGTCGAAATGTCGCATACCGGCTTCATAGCAGGCCGCCACGAGGCCGGGGTCGTTGGCGGCGCCTGCTCCCATGCTTACGATCGGCAGCGTGATGCCGGTTTTACCGAGCGGTCGTTCGATCATCTTGCCTGTGGGCTTATTGTTTTCGTCGGCCATTATCACACCTGGTACACCGGCCACGGAAGCGGCTGCCAGGCAGCCCATCGACGCGGCGAGGAATTTCCTGCGGGTGAATTCTGAGTTTTGCTCACTCATGACTTTTCTCCGGAAGAACCTGGATGTTATTTGTCTTTAACTTTACGTCTCTGGCGAGGCCGTGTCAACCTTCAGATGACTGCTCCACAAGCTGTCGATGCAAACGCTCGATTATCTGCTCGCGTTGGTTCGGACGGCATCGCGCAGGGTCGGGTTTATTCCGGTGTTACGGTCAAGCAAAGACAGAGCTTTTTTGTAACATTCGATTGCCCGGCCCACTTGTCCGTTGGCGGCCAGGGCTTCACCGAAACGGTCCCACGCGTTGTCCGAGGAGGGGTAAGCCTCGGCGCCCTGTTCAGGCCCACACAACATAACAGAATTTGTCGACACAATAAAAAAAGAGCGCCGTGTGGACGCTCTTATGAAAATTATGCTGATAAAAAAGTATGCTTAGTTCAATTCCGCCTTTTTCTGTCCCTCGGTAATCATCCGGGAGTACATGTCCGGCGTGTTGAGAATCTCGACTGCTTTCAGAATCGTTTTGTCGGTTTGAAGGATCAGCCATTCGTAGACACCGCGCTGGCCGACGATCGATGAAAGGATTTCACGTTTGATCGAACGTTTGATATACTCTTTCGATTCCTCGAAGTCATCCGATTTTTCCTTCTCAACCAGAGCTTCCAGGTCGGCCAGGCTGGCGGCAAACAACTCTTCGGATTCCTCTTCGTTTACGGTTTCACGCAAATCTTCAAGCGCTACCTGAAGGGAAGTTTTGTAGTCGAACTCCTTTTCATCGATAAACCGGCGGAACTGTTCCAGGATCTCGTCGGTAACTTCAAATCCGGGTTTCACATCCGGATGTTCGGCAACATAATTGACGGCAAAATCGAAGAACAGCGACTGTCTTTCCAGGTTGATTTCGATAGGCTTGTACAATTCCGATTCAACTTCATAGTCCGGTACGATTCCCCCGCCGCCGTAAACAATCCGCCCGCCGTTGGTGTAAAAGGCGTGCTCCTCGGCGACAGAAAGGCTGTCTTCTTCTTCTGTCTTATCTTTTACCAGTACTTCTTCGGGATGTGAGTTGCGTTTGGCCTGTTTGTCCGGTTTCTGGATACACCGCCCCGAAGGGACATAGTACTTGGCTGTGGTCAGTTTCAAGGCCATCGAATTATCATTGGTGATATTGAAGATCTGCTGTACCAGCCCTTTGCCGTAAGTGGTCGAACCGACGATCAGGCCCCTGTCCCAGTCCTGGATTGCACCGGCCACGATCTCACTGGCCGAAGCCGTGCCTTCATTAACCAGAATCACAAGCGGTTTATCGCCAAACAGGGGAGATCTTTCCGAATAGAAATGACGCTCGCTGGTTTCGTAGCGGCCCTTGGTGTAGACGATTTCACGGCCTTCCTCAAGAAACAGTTCAGCGGTTTCCTTGGCCTGATCAAGCAGACCGCCGCCGTTACTTCGAAGGTCGAAAATAAGAGCCGATACGTTCTGATCCTTCAGGTCGGAAATAGCCTGACGCAACTCATGCGAGGTTTCCTCCGCGAAACGAGAAAGCCGGACATAACCGATATCGGTTCCCGGAATGATCCCGGCGTAGGGAACAGACTTGAGTTCGATCACCGCCCGCTCAACTTCAAACTCCATCAGATCGGCAATGCCGGCTCGTTTAATGGTCAGGATCACCGATGTGCCGGCCGGACCGCGCATGAGCTTGGCGCCGTCCGAGGTTTTCATCCCTTCGGTCGATTTTCCGTCGATCTCCCAGATGATATCGCCGGCTCGAAGCCCTTTGCGATAGGCGGGGGTACCCTCTATCGGCGTTACGATAATAATCCGGTTGTCGCGCTGATCAATCTGCATCCCCAGGCCTTCATACTTGCCGTGCGTCGATTCCATCAACGCCTCGTATGACGACTGTTCCATCAGCACGGAATAGCGGTCCAGGTCCGCCAGCATCCCGCGGATACCTGCTTTGATAATGGCGTCGGTATCGACCTCTTCCATGTACTGATTGCGAATGTTGAAAGCGGTCGAAGAAAGTTTTTTGACATCTCTTAAAAAACTGTCACGTTTCTGACGCGGGGTTTCTTTAGGGCTTTCGCTGCCTGATTCTATCTGTATGTGTGAGGTATCGGCCCAGAGCACCGATGGGTCATTATTGGCAGGTGAGGCCTCTGTCGAGCCGATCTTCCAGATCGTGGCAAGGGCAAAGACGGTGACTCCAAATAACAGGACACTATAACGAATCATTAAGACCTCCAATACAGGGTGCTCGTTTCAGTACATGCGCAAGATAACTCCGGAGCAGGCTTTGTCAAGTTGGATGCCTGCCGCAGACATTGTGTATCTCTTTGAAGTTTATACGCTTATCGGGCCAGTTTAGTTGCTTTCACACTTTATAGGCAACCGTTTTGCTCGACAATCCAATATCTTTCAATTACTTAGCTATGTTAAAAACTTTCGGAAACCAGGCTTGTGTCACCGTACCGGCGTGACAACGCCGACGTCAGGGACTAACCTGCTTATATCTATCGGCTTATACGGATTTATGCAAACCTCTGCAAAAAAAAATGTCCAACCGATGAACAATCTCGTATGATTATGTTATATGAGATTCCCTGATAGCTTTATTGCAGCCTGGTTGTTGAATATCCTTTTGCCCGGGTTGGGGCATGTTTTCTGGAAAGAGTTCTCATTCGGTCTGTTTATCTACCTGATTACACTTCTGGCCGGTGTGCTTTATGTTGCCCTGTTATTTGTACCGATGCCGTATTTTGCCGAAATGCTTATACTCTGGCTGCCGCTGGTTTTTTATCTCTTCACTTTCATAGACCTGGCGCGTACGGTTAAAAGAAAACGAAAAACATTCAGCCGTACAATGCGTCGGATATTTTTATTCCTGTTAATCGGAGTAGTCTATCAGATAATCTCACCGGCGGCTGTTTTGAATATCGCCTGGAGAAACCGCCCTGAAATCTATACCATGCAAAACAACCGGCTCAATCCGCGGTTCGCAACCGGAGATGTTCTGAAAACCGACCGCCTCGAATATATGATAGATATCGCCTTTGTCGGCAAACCGATATTGCATCACATGCCCGAGCGTTTCGAGATGGTTCGGTTTGTGGACGATCAAGGAACCCGTCGGACAGGTTTTGTTCTTGGTCTGCCGTATGAATCCGTTATGGTGGCCGACGGGCTGGTAGTGGTTAACGATCTGCCCGATCCCCACGACGGACCTCTCGGCGTCAGCCTGCGGGGCGATTGGCCGTTGACCGTGGCCGGGCAATATTCTATCTTGGTGGCAACCGCGAATCTCGGCTCAGTGGACCAGGTTTACGAGATCGGGCTGGACCAGTTGATAGGAAAGGTTGACAAGCTCTTTTGATATGTATAAGCACTTGATCTTCGACCTTGACGGTACCCTGATTGATTCTTCTGATGGTGTCGTCGAAGCGGTCAACTACTCACTCAGGCAGGTCGGCGCCGAAGAACAGCCGCCGGAAGTCATTAAACCATACATCGGGTATCCTCTGGAACAGATGTATCCGGATTTCACCGATGCGCCATACGACGAACTATACGCTCACTTCGGAGTGAAAGCGGCCGAATCTGTGGTCAGGTCTTCTGTCGCTCTGCCGCACGTGGAAAAGCTGCTGGAACGCCTTGCCGGGACCGATCTCAAACTGGCGGTGGCCACGACCAAGATAAGAATGCACGTTGACGGAATAATCAATAAGCTGGGCTGGGGCGAGTACTTCGATGTTATCGTAGGCGGGGACGAAGCGGAACGTTTCAAACCGGATCCGGCGATATTTCAGATTACGCTGGATCGTCTTGGAGCAGACCCGACCCGGACTATGGTAGTAGGCGACACTATCAACGATGTACTTGCGGCCAAAGCGGTGCCGATGGCGGTCACGGCGGTCGCATCGCCGTACGGTAATAGTGAAGAACTGATTGCGTCGGAGCCTGATCATTTTGTTCAAAGCATTGACCGGTTGCCTTCGTTACTTGGGATCGACTGATTATGGATTATTGGGGATAAACCGGAAGAGAGTGAACAGCCTGGGATGTGATTGTACCGGACTCTGAACGAGGCGATCATGTGACAGGTGAGCGAACGTTGAACATTGTGAAATAATGAAAAAACTGTTTTTCAACTCTTTCGATACTCCTGTCGGTTTCGTTCGCACTGTCGCAACCGACAACAGGCTGGTTCTGATCGCTCTGCCCGCTGAGTCGGAGAAAAGAGTTGAAACCATACTAAATACTATGTTCAAAGATCATGTCCGCTTTGCAGGCGGTCCTGTCAATAGGGAAGCGCAGAAACAGATCACGGCCTATCTTGAGGGAAGACTGTTTAAGTTCGACCTGCCGCTACAGATTAACGGTACTGTTTTTCAGAAGAAAGCATTGGAAGAGGTTGCCCGGATTCCGTATGGCCGGACACGCACATACGGTGACATTGCCCGTGCGATCGGTAGTCCCAAAGCGGCGCGGGCGGTCGGCGGCGCCAATGCGAAAAACAACCTGCCGCTGGTTATCCCCTGTCATCGTGTTGTTGCGGCTAACGGTTTGGGTGGTTACGGCGGTGGTCCTGTGCTCAAGAAGAAATTGTTGAAACTCGAAGAACGAAGGTCGTAACCGGCCGGGTTCGGGTTGTTATTGTAACCTGACTGCGAATGGAGAATCTCGATGGATCCACGTATTGAAAAACTGGCCAGGGTGCTGGTGCACTATTCTGTTTCTCTCAAGAAAGGGCAACTGGTCAAGATCGTTGGCGAAACCGCCGCCCTGCCTTTGATAAAAGCGGTCTATAAAGAAGCTGTCAAAGTCGGCGCACACCCTTACACCCAGATCCGGGTGCCGGACAACGAGGAGGTTATGTTGAAACTGGGCAGCGACGCTCAGTTGAAATACCTGCCGCCGATGGCCGCGATGGAAATCAAAAAGATAGATGCCTATATCGGCATCTGGGGTTCTGAGAATACGCGGAATATGTCGGGTGTTGATCCGAAACGACAGGCGCTGGCCCGCCTGGCCACCAAGAAAGTGTTTGATACTTTTTTCAAACGGGTCTCGGCCAAAGAGCTGAGCTGGGTGGGGACACAGTTTCCGACTCCGGCCGATGCGCAGGAAGCCGAGATGTCGTTATCGGACTATGAAGATTTTGTCTATGGAGCGGGTCATATCGATGCCCGTGACCCGGTTGCGCACTGGCGAAAAGTTCACAAGGAACAAGCCCGCCTGGTCAAAATACTCAACCGGTTTGACAGGATTCATATACAGTCGAAAGATACGGACCTGAAATTGCGGGTCAAAGGCCGCAAGTGGATCAACTGCGCCGGTACCGAGAACTTCCCCGATGGCGAAGTGTTCACCAGTCCGATCGAAGACTCGGCGGAAGGATACATCCGGTACAGTTACCCGGCCGTATACGGCGGACGTGAGGTCGAGGATGTTCGCCTGGAATTCAAAAAGGGGAAAGTGATCGCCGAGTCTGCCGGTAAGAATCAGAACTACCTGACCGCCATGCTTAACATGGATAAGGGCGCGCGCTTTCTCGGCGAGGTTGCCATCGGGACCAATTACCAGATAAAGCGGTCCTCGACAAGTATTCTTTTCGATGAAAAGATCGGCGGTGCCTGCCACCTCGCAGTCGGCAAAAGCATCCCCGAAGCAGGTGGTAAGAATAACAGCGTTCTACACTGGGATATGGTTTGCGATTTGAAAAAAAACGCGCAGATCACCGCTGACGGCAAGGTCATTTATAAAAACGGCAAGTTCACGATTTAGGAACCTGAACGTTATTCCAGGTCGGCCCCTGAATCCATGTGCATTTGTTTCATGGATGCTGAATCAAGTTCAGTATGACATGAAATAGAAGTGGATGCCGGATCAGATCCGGCAAGACGACTTGTGTCCGTGGTCTGCGTGCGTCCCGTGCGCCGACACGAAGGGACAGGGACGTCCACTACGCACGAAATATCCCCCCGCTCTGAAGGGCTGCCACCAACTGGCAAGGCGAGTTATGAGGACGCTTCCACTGAGCGTCATTCCGGGCCCTGCCCCGGAATCCAGGGACATTTGTTTCCCTGCATGACAGCATGACACGATTATTATTGTTGTCATAATGAACGATATTATATCTTCCTGTTCGAGTTGACATCACCTTCCGAAAGCGTTAGACTGCTCATGCAGACAAAAAGACAAAGAGGAATACCATGAGCAAAACAGAGAAGAACCTGAAAGCTGCATTCGCCGGTGAATCGGAAGCGCGCAACAAATACACTATCTGGGCCAAGGTCGCCCGCAAAGAGGGCTACCATTACATCGCCAAAATCTTCGAAGAAACGGCCGAGAATGAAAAACGTCACGCCAAGGATCAGTTCGCGATGCTGGGAGGCATCGGTGATACCGCGGCCAATTTACGGGCCGCGGCTGAAGGTGAAAATTACGAAAGCACCGAAATGTATCCCACTTTTGCAAAGGAAGCAGCCGAGGAGGGCAACAAGAAAGCCGCCGCTCTGTTCAAAGTTATCGCCGGGATCGAAGCGCACCATCGCGACCGATTCCTTAAACTTCTTGAAATGGTCGAAAACGGTACTGTCTTCAAGCGCGAAAAAAAGATCAAGTGGAAGTGTTCGGTCTGCGGCTTTATTCACGAGGGGACCGAGCCGCCCGCCAAATGCCCGAGTTGCGGACATGCCCGCGAATACTTCGAGCCGGCCAATATGGATTTCTGAACGGAGTCGACAGGCTCAATCAGTCAGTTCATGACTGGATGACAGCATGATATAATTGGACTACTACGGATATCAAGCCGAGCTGGTATGTTTTGCTGAATTCACTTGCCAATTCCCGGCAGTAACTTATATTTCGCTCTATAAATCTTCGGGGTGAGGTGGAATTCCTCGACCGGCGGTTACAGCCCGCGAGCTGATGAAGTCATCAGCAGAGTCTGTGAAATTCAGGCGCCGACGGCAATAGTCCGGATGAGAGAAGATCATGACGATTCTTGCTCTGGCAGAACCGTGCTGACGGTGTCTGTGTATGCGCCCCGAAATATGCGATGGGGTTTTTTTGTGGCCAGTGAAGCCGCCGACCAGAGATTCATGAAACGCGCTCTTGAATTAGCCGAAAAAGCCCGGGGGTATACCAGCCCCAACCCGATGGTCGGCGCGGTAGTAGTAAAAAACGGTAAGATTATCGGTGAGGGTTACCATCATGCGGCGGGACGTCCCCACGCCGAAATTGAAGCTATGCGCAAAGCAAAGATGCGCTGTCAGGGAGCAACTCTGTATGTCTCGCTGGAGCCATGCTGCCATACCGGCCTTACCAAACCGTGTACCGAGGCAATTATCAAAGCTGGTATCAGGCAGGTAGTCTTTGCGGTAAAAGACCCTGACCGCCGGGTTAACGGACGCGGGGCGCGAGTACTCAAAAAGGCAGGGGTTGAAGTCCGGGGAAATCTGATGGCTGATCAAGCCCGCCAACTGAACGAACAGTATTTCGGCTATCATGATAATGGTCGTCCTTTTGTTACCCTGAAGCTGGCGCAAAGCCTGGACGGCCGTATCGCCGTGAGCAGCGGGGAATCTCGATGGATCACCGGCAAGCCTGCCCGGAAACTGGCCCACCAGTTACGGGCCCAATCGGATGCCGTGGTGGTGGGACGCGGTACTGTACTGCATGACAATCCGGCCCTGACCGTTCGGCATGTCAAAGGCAGGAACCCTTACCGGGTGGTTGTTACTTCTGATCCCAAACTACCGGGGAATTCCCGGCTTCTTATGCTCAACGATGACGGCCGCACGATAATCGCCACCGGCGCTGTTCCGAATCGTCGCGCCCGAACAGATTCAGGCAAAGTATCGCTGACATACTGGAAACTGAAAAAAACACGACAGGGTATGATCGACCTCAATGACCTTGTGGAAAAGGCTGACCGGTTCGGTTTGCAGTCGCTTCTTGTCGAGGGCGGCTCCCGCCTGGCCGGTTCGTTTGTCAAGGCCGGACTGGTTGACAAGTATGTTTTCGTTGTCGCTCCGATGATTATCGGTGAGGGGGTGAACTCGGTCACCGGTTTCGGAGTTAAAAGAGTGATCGATTCAGTACGACTGGAACACACAACAACTATCACCCTGGGGAAGGATCTGGCTATTATAGGTTATCCCCAAAGGAGCAAATAAAATGTTCACGGGTCTGATTGAAACCACCGGGCGTATTCTTGAAATCAATCGGCGCAACGATTACAGAATTCTTCGGATCAATTCGGACATTGATACCTCCGAGCTGACTATAGGTGAATCCGTAGCCTGCGATGGCGCCTGTCTCACCGTGGTGAAAATCGACCATGACTCCTTCTGGGTGGAAGCGTCCACGGAAACACAGAGGCGGACCAGGCTCGGCGGCTATCAGACCGGGTCTGTCGTCAATCTTGAGCGCGCGCTCAAAGTCGGTGATCGGATGGGCGGTCATATTGTCAGCGGTCATGTGGATGACGTGGGAAAGCTGACCAGGATTCAGAAAACAGGTGACTCTGTGGAGTTGACTATCGGTTTTGATCCCCGTTTCGATCCTTTGGTGATCGAAAAAGGATCCATCGCTGTTGACGGTGTGTCGCTGACCGTGAACAGTGTGGAGTCCGGCGCTTTAACCGTCAACCTGATTCCCCATACTTTAAGCGCTACAAATCTTTTGAAACTTAAACCTCACAACTCTGTTAATCTTGAGTTCGATATGATAGGGAAATACATCCTGAAATCCGGCCGGCTTCCGAAAAGTGAAGGTCTGACGAAAGAGAAACTGTTTGAAAGCGGATGGTAACTGATGAATAACGACAACTCGATTGCCCTGGACACGATTGAAGAAGCGATAGAAGATATAAAGGCCGGGAAATTCGTGGTCGTGGTCGACGACGAGGATCGCGAGAACGAAGGCGATCTTATCATGGCGGCCGACAAAGTCACCGCGGAGCATGTCAATTTCATGTCCAAATATGGACGCGGCCTGGTATGTGTGTGCATGACCACCGAACGAATCGAACAACTCGACCTGCACCCGATGACCGAACAGAACACCGCCCTTTTGGGCACTCGTTTTACCGTCTCGGTGGACGCCAGAAAAGGCACGACTACCGGTATCTCGGCTTTCGATCGCGCCCTGACTATTCGGGTGCTGGCTGATGAAAAAACCGTCCCCGATGACCTGGCCCGCCCCGGGCATATTTTCCCGATTCGCGCCCTGCCGGGTGGTGTTCTCACTCGCGCCGGTCACACGGAGGCTTCCACCGACCTGGCCCGTCTGGCCGGATTCTCACCGACAGCAGTGCTGTGTGAGATCATGGATGATGACGGCAGTATGGCCCGCCTGCCCCGTCTCAAGCAGATGTGCGAAGAACACGACCTCAAGCTGATATCGATCCGTGATCTGATTGCCTATCGTATTCGAACCGAAAAACTGGTCAAAAAAGTGGAAACTGTCGATCTTCCCACCGACTACGGACATTTCAAACTCCACCTGTACCGTTCGGAGACTGATGATCATCATCACCTCGCTTTAACCAAAGGTGATGTGTCGGGAGCAAAGGATGTCCTCGTGCGAGTGCATTCGAGTTGTCCGACCGGTGATGTTTTCGCCAGTCGTCGCTGTGACTGCGGCAGCCAGCTTCATACCGCCATGCGCCGGGTCGAAGAGGAAGGCAAAGGGGTCATCCTGTATATGCGTCAGGAAGGGCGGGGGATAGGCCTGGTGAACAAAATCCTCGCCTACAAACTTCAGGAGGCCGGTCGGGATACGGTCGAGGCCAACGAAGAACTCGGGTTCGAAGCCGATCTTCGCGACTATGGTATCGGGGCGCAGATACTGGTCGATCTCGGGCTGTCTTCGATACGTCTTTTGACCAACAACCCGCGCAAAGTGGTCGGCCTCCAGGGTTACGGTCTTGAAATAACCGAACGACTGTCGCTGGAAAGTAAACCCTCGGAATACAATCAGGCATATCTGCAAACCAAACGAGACAAGTTGGGACATCTGCTCAATCTCAAATAGGCAGGAGAGAAAGAAAAATGAGTCATAAAGTAATCGAAGGAAACCTGGATGCTTCCGGGCTGAAAATCGGGATTATCGTCGGACGGTTCAATCACTTCCTGACCGACAAACTGTGTGACGGCGCGCTCGACTGTCTCAGGCGTCATGGCGGTGATGAAGACAACTTTACGGTCGCTTACGTACCCGGCGCGTTCGAGATACCCTATGCCGCCGCCAAAATGGCCCGGAGCGGCAACTACGATGCGGTTGTTTGTCTTGGTGCTGTGATTCGTGGTGATACGCCGCATTTTGACTACATCGCCAACGAATCGGCCAAAGGTATCGCGAAAATCGCCCTTGATTCCGGTATCCCGGTCGTCTATGGTATCGTGACTGCCGATACTCTGGAGCAGGCGATCGAACGGGTGGGCACCAAGGCGGGCAATAAGGGATGGGATGCGGCCCAGAGCGCGATTGAAATGGTCAACCTGTACAAAGCGATGGCTTAAGTATGTCCGAATCTCCGCGTACCGCCGCCCGTGAACTGGTCTTGCAGGCGTTGTATGCCGTCGAGTGCGGCGAGGCCCAGCCGAACGACGACCTGTTTGAAATTGCTTCCGAGGATGACGCGCCGTCCGAGCGGTCGCGTGACTATGCCGTAAAGCTGTTCGGTCTGGTGCGTGAGCACGCGGCCCGGGCGGACGAGATTATCGCCGGGCTGGCCACCAACTGGAAGATCGAACGGATGGCATTGATTGACCGTAATATTCTCAGGCTGGCTATTGTCGAGCTTGATCACATGGTTGATGTGCCGGTCAAGGTCGTCCTTAACGAGGCGATAGAGCTGGCCAAGAAGTTCTCGACGGTTGAGAGTTCTGCATTCGTCAACGGTATTCTGGACCAGTACGTGAAGAATCTGTCCAAAGTCGGCCGTATATGAATATCGCCTGCTCCATTAAGTTTTGACATCGCCGTCGACAGGTGCAGGTGTGGCAGAGTTCACGCTGTGCACGAGGACGTACGCAACGCATAGGATAGGCCGGTTAGGCCATTGTCGGCGCACGGGACGTATGTCTGCCACAAAACATTTCTTGATAACATTTCTGTGAGGCAAGTCGGCAATTCGGAGTCCCGGAAAACAACCTTTACACATCATCAAAAACTGCTATATTTCGGCCCTTTGACTGTTCCCGTTCGGTCCCCAGCCACGCTGGAGGATTATAGCAACGTGGGCGGGACCGGATTACGCTGATGAAACTATATTTCGACAAAGAATTCGACCAAACCAACGCTCTGATCGGGGCTTTTGTCTGGATTGCGGCAATGGTCGTCTACTGGATGACCAAACATGTCACTTTATCGTTCTGGGACTGCGGCGAATTCATCACTGCCGCATATACGCTTTCCATTCCCCATCCGCCCGGTTCGCCGTTGTATGTTATGATCGGACGGATTTTTTCACTGATACCGGTAGTGTCGGATATCGGTGTCAGACTGAATTTCCTGTCCGGTTTCTGCTCGGCTTTCACCGCCCTTTTCTGTTACCTGACCGGTGTGCGGATTCTTCGTCACTGGTTCGATGAAACCGCTTCTGCTTTCACACGTCTGCTGATTTACGGTGGCGCGGCCGCAGGGGCATTGTTCGCCGCTTTCAGTCTGACCAACTGGACCAATTCGATAGAGGCCGAAGTTTATGGAATGGCCATGATGATCAGCTCAGGCGCTCTCTGGCTGACTTTCGTTTATAAGGACCTGCGGGGCAGTCTCACTGCCGAACGCATTATGCTGCTTATCGTATTTGTCTCGTTTTTGGGAATCGGTGTGCACATGGTCACATTTCTCGTCCTGCCGGTGGCCGCCCTGTTGTTTGTGATCCGCAAAGAAGCGCCGGCCTCGACCTGGTTTGGCGTGGCGCTGTTTTTCCTGGCCGAGCTGTACATGGTTTTCGCGCTGTCCTCGCGCGAGGGGGAGATTCCGTACTACCTTCCCGTGGTCATGGTTCTCACCCTGTACCTTTTCTATATTTTTTCATTCGATAAAATACCGGCCGTTTTTCTGTATCTATGCGGCGGTTTTCTGGTCAGTATCGCTCCCCTGTATGTTAAGGCTGTCGAAACGGCCACCACTCAACCGGGAAAGGTTGTGGCGGGTCCCAGTCCGGCCATGAGCGCCGCCACACTGATCGGGCAGATTGCGTTTGGGGCGATGATACTTTATGGGCTGTACTGTCTAAGCAAGTACCTTTCGGGCGGTACCTCACGAGATCAAAAATCACGTTTCAGGATTCAGGCATGGTTTATACTGGCCGCCGCTCTCATGGTGCTGCTTTTATACGTACCGAAAGGATATATTCCGTTCCTTGTGTTGTCGGTAATTGCATTGATCGTTCTGGTATTGTTTCAGTGGCGTGAGATCAACTGGCCGATCCTTGCCGCGCTTGTTTGTATTTCGACTGTGGTTATCGGTCTTGAATTGTATTTCTATGCGACCGGAGTCGGGTTGCTTATCGTTCTTGCGCTTGGACTGTTGTTCAAAATGCCGCGCTGGAAATCGGCATTGATAATCATCGTGGTGGCGGCATTCGGATTTTCTGTGAACCTGTTTATTCCGATTCGCTCAGCACAGAATCCGTATCTCGATGAAAACAAGCCGTCCGACGGTTACCAGGCGACGATCAACTTTCTCGAACGCAAACAGTACGGTTCGATGGGCATGGTGGAGCGGATGTTCAAACGTCGCGGCGAATGGGAGAACCAGTTCGGCAATTACCGTCGAATGGGTTTCTAGCACTTTTTCCAGAAACAGTACGGACTTACCGGCCCGAGATTCGTGATACTGTTTTTGCTCGGCCTGTTCGGCCTGTGGGAGATTGTACGCAGGCGACCGACAATCGGGTTGCCGTTCGTGGTCTTGATTTTGCTGAGTACAGTGGGGCTGGTTCTGTATATGAACTTTGCCGACGGCACGCGTATGACTCCGGCCGGTCAGGACTACATCGAGGTTCGCGAACGTGACTACTTCTTTACCTCAGGGTTTATCCTTTTCGGTCTGTCGATAGGCTTCGGCATTGCTGTTGTTCTGCAATACCTGAGACAGTCGGTTGAAAAGTTCTCTCCCGGTCCGCGTAAGGTAATAATTGCTTCGAGCACGGCGCTTCTACTGTTGCCGTCACTGGCTCTGTCGGGTAATTATTTCTATTGTGACCGTTCACGCGACTGGACACCGTGGGATTATGCCTGGAACCTGCTGGACAGCGCTGAGGAAAATGCGGTCCTGTTCACGAATGGCGACAACGACACTTTCCCGTTGTGGTGCATGCAGGGAGTTTACGGAATTCGCACTGATGTCACTATAATCTGTCTCGCGCTGGCCAACACGAAATGGTATATCAAGCAGATTCAGGACGCGATGGGCCTTGATCTCGGCTGGAGCAACAAGCATATCGACGAGTTGCGGCCGTTCCATATTCCCGACAGTATGACCCTGGTACAACGGCAACAGTATATTGATAAATCGCTGTATGATTACCTTGCGGTGTCAGAACAGGAAAAGGACAGCCTGTATGCCCTCGGCGTACCGTACGGAAGGACCTTCCGATTAAACAGCATGGTGCAGGATAAGATTATCTATTCGTATCTCGGTAAGCGTCCCATCAACTATGCAGTTTCAATGGGGGGAGGCTCCAAGTATTACCTGGGGAGAAAAATCGACTCGATGCTTTCACTCAGCGGGATGATGTGGAAGCTCAACGAGGAGGCGGGTGGCCGCCGGGTGGATATCGAGGCCTCTTTGGATTTCTTCCTGACCGAGGGCCGCTTTCAGGCGCGCTCGGTAGCAGATCCGACAGTTTACAAAAATGAAACAGCCCGTCGTCTTACCGGTAATTACGCCAACGGGTTTCTGGTGGTGGCCGACACGCTTCGAAAGGCCGGTGATCTTGAAAAAGCGGAGAAACTGATCCGGCACGCGGTGGACCTGATTCCACATTCGGGCGATGCGGTCGAGTTCCTTGCTTCTCTCTATGCTGAAACGGGCAAAGTAGAACAGCTTACTGAACTTATCGCCGACGCACAGGCCGGTGATCGCGAATGGTTGCAGGTATTGCTTGCCCGGGGTCATCGCACAAATGATGACAACGCAACCGCGGAGCAAATGCTTCAGGCTATGTTGCATTCCAGTCCGAAATACCGTCCGGCTCTGGATGAACTTATCCGGCTGTACTTCGAGGACAACCGCCCGGCCGCGATGGACAGCTTACTGGCCCGGTGGCTGCAGTTTAATCCGCGTGACGGCCAGATAAGGGCGATGCTGACCGATCTGCGAAGGCAGGGACGCCGGCAGGGTCGGAATAATCAGGACAGTCAATGAAAATTCTGGCCCTGAACTGGAACGATCTCAAGAATCCTTACGGCGGCGGGGCCGAGGTACACCTTGAAGAACTGCTTCGACGACTGGTCAGGTTCGGCCATGAGGTTACTTTATTCTGTTCCGGGTTCAAGGGTTGCCGCCCGGAAGAAGTGATCGAGGGAATCCGGATAATTCGCCGGGGTAATCGTTTTAATTTCAACCTGGTGGCGCCGTTTCATCTCAGGCGGATTGTCCGTGAGAACCGGTTCGATATTCTCATCGAAGATATCAACAAGATACCGTTTTACACACCGCTTTACCTGAATCTGAAAACTCTTGTGGTCGTTCCGCACCTGTTTGCCACAACCGTTTTTCATGAAATCAATTTCGTGCTCGGCAGCTATATCTATCTGGCCGAACGCCCCCTGATTCCGGTCTATCGAGGTTTGCACTTCAACGTTATCTCAGAATCGACCGCCGATGATATGGTGGCGCGGGGGATACCGCGCGAAGATATCTCGGTTGTGCACTGCGGAATTGATCGTGATACCTATTATCCGGACAGCTCTGTCAGCAAGTACGATGAACCGACGATATTATATCTGGGGCGACTGAAAAAGTACAAATCAATACACCACCTGATTCGCGCTTTTGTAAAAGTTCGTGAAAAACTGCCCGAAGCCCGTCTGAAAATTGTCGGCGCCGGTGATTATCTCGATACGCTCAAAGCTTTAGCCGGACAGTTGGGTTGTGCTGAACAGGTGGAATTCCCCGGTTTTGTTTCACCGGAGGTAAAGGTCGACACTCTGCGCCGCTCTCATGTTGCGGTGTTACCCAGTCTCAAGGAAGGCTGGGGCTTGACCAATATCGAAGCCAACGCTGTCGGCACTACTGTTGTCGCGGCCGACTCCCCCGGATTGCGCGACTCGGTCCGAGACGGTCGAACCGGGTTTCTGTACGAGTACGGTGATATTGATCAGCTGGCCGGGAAACTCCTGGCCATCCTGACCGATGATAAGCTGAGAGCAAACCTGGAAAAGGGCGGCCTCGAATGGGCCGATAAGTTTAACTGGGATGATGCCGCGGCTAAATTCGAGAAGGTTGTAAAAGAAGTACTGGCTGACTGATAATGACAATTCGTGGCAAAAGAACATTTTATTTTTCCCTGGGACTGGCCATCTCGGCTGGTCTGATCTGGGCGCTGTTTCGTAATATTCATTTCGGGGAGCTCTGGTCGGCTCTGAAAGGGGCCAGTTATGTCTGGCTTATTCCCAACATCGCCTTGATTTTTTTCACTATGTACCAGCGCGCCTATCGCTGGAAATATATGGTGGCCCCAATCGGAAAAGTACCCTTCTCCAAACTGATTGCCGCTACCTGGATCGGCTTCATGGCCAACAATGTCCTGCCGTTACGGCTTGGTGAGTTTGTCCGCGCCTATTCGCTTTCATCACAACATAAGCAGATAACCAAGTCCGCCTCGCTGGCTACGATTTTTGTCGAGCGGATGGTCTTTGACCTGGTCGCTCTTCTTTTGATCTTTGGTTCGGTGCTGTACTTTTCACGAATACATCTTGATGAATCGATGCGTCTGGGGCTGGCTGTTGCGATTGCCGTAGCCCTGGTCGGTCTTATTATGATCTTCATCCTGGCGCGTCGTCCGGAACAGACCGGCCGGGCCATCGGGCGGTACCTGTTCTTTATCCCCGAGAAAGGGAAGCAGGTGATCGTTTCGATTCTTGTAAAGTTCTCACGTGGTCTTGAATTTCTTGGCGACAAGAAAGTAACCGGCTGGATCGGACTGCAAACCCTGTTCATCTGGATCCTGATGGGGATATCCAACCTGTTCGTATTTCGCGCATTCGGGCTGAACCTTCCTCTGGACGCCTCGTTCGTGGTGCTGGTAGTGGTTTCGGTTTCCATTCTCGTGCCCTCCTCGCCCGGGTTTGTCGGAGTCTATCATGCCGGTGCGGTCTGGTCGCTGGAAGCGTATGGTGTCTCTCGACCGGAAGCGTTGTCATGCGCTCTGGTTTTACACGCCGCCCAGTACATATTGGTCACATTTATGGGTTTTGTTTATCTCAAAAAAGAACACCTCTCGCTCAAGCAGCTCGAGGATGAGGCTTCTGCAGATAATGAAGAGACACCGTCAGGCACGACGTAGATCAGTCGTGACATGTTCACTTTCCCTGATGTTATCCCGCGGGGTAAACAATGGCTGATACATGGTTTCGGAAAACAGTTCCGGCTGTTGTTATAGCCGCCGGACTGATCCGTATCGCCTTTCTTTTGTCCGGTGAAGTGTTGCCGGTGATCTGGGACGCCCGCAGATATGCCTGCGCCGCGATCGGCATGATCTCATACCTGGACAGTTCCGGCCCGGAGACGTCATCCGATGAACGCGCCGACCGGTACGCCTTCAAGCATTACTACGAAAAATATATTCAGGGGGAACCGATAGATTTCCAGTTTTACACACCCTCTTCTCTTACCCAGGCGCGGGATGATATTTTTCTGGCCGGCCCTCTGTATCCGGCCTTGCTGGCGGCAATATTCGCGCTTGCGCCGGTTGCAGATTTTACCTTCGCTCGACTCCTGGGCATATTATTCGATCTCGGCGCTCTGTGGATGCTGATTTTGGTGGCGCGAAGACTGGCCGGACGGAGGGCTGCTATTGTCGGTGGAGTGTTGTACGCGATCTATTTCCCGTTCATCCAGACATCGACGGTTCTTTTGCTGGAGACATCGACCAGCTTCTTCATCCTGCTGGGGATCTATCTGCTGATGCGGGGAGCAGAGACCGATCGTCGACTTTTTTTCACTCTGGCCGGAGTTGTATGCGGTCTGTTGGTCATGCACAAGCCGACCGCGATGTTCATAAGCATCCCGCTGGTTGTCGGGTTTTATTTCTATACCCGAAATAAATTGTCGCTTCGTCGGTTTATTCGCCGTGTGGGGATAATGGCTGTTCCCGCCCTGATCATGTTTGCGGCCTGGTTGACTGTGGCCTCGATCAAATTCGATCAACCGACTCTTCGGGATCCATCCTATGCCGGTGCGAACCTGCGGCAATCTTCATCCATTGAATATGAAGGATACGACCTCGACCGTGTGGATGATGATTTCTGGGAACGTCAGCCGTATGATGACCTGATTCCCCGGTTACCGGAATATCTCGGTTTGTTCGCCAAAAAATTCGAACGGCTGTGGAGCAGTCCCTATATTGCCTTCAAGCGGTCGTTTATTCTGCCTGAATCCTTCGTACGCTGGCTGCACAGCGCGGTAATTTTTTTCGGGCTGATCGGGATGATCGTGCTTTTGT
The DNA here is from genome assembly GCA_024278515.1 of Candidatus Zixiibacteriota bacterium. Taxonomy (GTDB): domain Bacteria; phylum Zixibacteria; class MSB-5A5; order GN15; family FEB-12; genus JAJRTA01. The sequence continues at coordinate 14,246 of JAJRTA010000121.1, read as the reverse complement.
TCCGGTCATTTCGTCTGGCTGTCTGGCCTGTTCTTATCAGCGGCTACTATACTGCAATCCATCTGATATTTCACTCGCTCAACCGATACAGCTTTAATGCGTTGCCGCTGTTGTTCATTATGGCGGCCTGGACCGTGACAACACTGTATGATGAACTGAGTAACAAATCCACCAACCGTTGGCGCCATGTTTTGCAGGCGATTCTGTTGATACCGGCCGGGGCGGTGTTCGAACCATCATGGGTCGCACTGCTTATGGGATCGGCTCAAACATACGGTTTGGTATTGCCTGGCCTGGTTTTCAAAGCAGGATTTATTGGTTTTGCGCTGTATATCCTGTCCCGCATCCTGCTTCGTGACACAGGCCCGTTATACCGGTGGCTTATGGTGATTTTGGTCGTGATACCGTACGTTGTGGTAGTAGTGACGCCGGTCCTGTCTCGCGACAACTGGTCGGAGTTCGCTTGCCGTATCGATGACCCGGAGGTTCGGGCCGGGACCAGATTCTATCTGTCCGACCTCATGCCTGAGAATGTGCCGTCCGTCTGGTGGCTGTTGGTAGATATGAACGTACCTGAAGGCAAACCGCCTCTGTTCGAAGTAAAAATTGGCCGACGCACCGGCTCATATATCCTCGGACAGGAACCGTTACGCCGCCATTTTTACTCCAAGCCGACCTATACTGAGTATGCGCGACTGGAACGGATCGATATCGCCGCTTTCAGACAGTATGCTTTCATAGAGTTGCTGCCCGGAGAAATAAATCAATCCATCGAGCGACAGGGTTATGTCGACGTATCGTTAAATCTTACTCCGTCGGCAGACGCCGAAGAGGCGTTGTATATTTATGGGACTCAGGGAGGCGCCTCGTTCATCCCGTCCCTTACGAAAACATCGGTGGAACGGCATAACCATCGCGGCGACCCGCGAATTCGGGAAGAGGTTAAATTCATGTCGGATTCGGTTATTTCATATTATATTGACTCGAACGGTGACGAGATTGTAAGCGGCCGTGATCTGTCGCCGTCGATCGGACGCCAGATCGGACGATACAATATGTTTCTGGTACGCTTAAATGAGAAAGGCGAATTTTCGCTGTACTGACAATGTGAAAGGTTGCAGATGAAAGTCGGTGTAATCGGCTGCGGCTACTGGGGCCCGAACCTGGTAAGGAATTTCAGCGCGATGGATGAAGTCACTGTTGTGGCTGTCTGCGATTCGCGCGAGGAAAGGCTTGATTTTATCAGGCGTCAGTATCCGGCGATCCGTTTATTTACGAAGGAATCCGGCGAGATTCTCAAGTCGCCCGATATTGACGCCGTGGTCATAGCCACTCCGGTTTCTACTCATTTTCCGCTCGGGATGGAAGCGCTGGCCAACGGCAAACATCTGTTTATTGAAAAACCGTTCACTGCGACCGTCGAACAGGCCGAAGGGCTGATCAATCTGGCCGAACAGAAGAACCTCCGGATTATGGTTGATCACACATTCATATTCACAGGGGCGGTTCAGGCGATCAGGAAACTGGTTGATGACGGCACCCTGGGGGAGCTGTATTATTTCGATTCAGTGCGGGTCAATCTCGGCCTGTTCCAGCATGATGTCAACGTGATATGGGACCTGGCCCCGCATGATGTGTCGATCATGGATTACCTGTTGGATCGTCAACCCAAAGCGATCGCCGCTACCGGCATGGCCCATTTCGATACCGATATCGAGAATATCGCCTCCATCTCCACTTATTATGAAGGCAATTTACTCGGCCATATTCATGTCAACTGGCTGGCTCCGGTCAAAGTACGCAAGACACTGCTGTCCGGATCACGTCAGATGGTTATCTATGACGACACCGATCCATCGGAGAAAGTCAAAGTATACGAGCGCGGGGTGGAGATGATCGAGGACAAGAACGCGATCTATGATATTCTCGTTCAGTATCGCACCGGTGACATGCTTGCTCCCCGCCTTGATTCCACGGAAGCGCTCAAACTGGCCAGCGCCGAGTTTTACAAAGCCGTAAATGAAAACCGGGCCCCAAAAACCGATGCTGATGCCGGCCTGAGAGTTGTGCGTATTCTGGAAGCGGCCAATCGTTCTATTCGTGAAAACAGCCGGGTGATTGAACTGGATTGAGTTTATGGCCGACTCTGAATATTTCGTGCATCCGAAAGCAATCTGCGACAGTAGTAATATCGGCACGGGCACCCGTATCTGGGCTTTCTCGAACATTCAGGAAAGGGCTGTAATCGGTGCCGACTGCAACATTTGCGATCACTGCTTTGTCGAGCACGATGTAACAATCGGCGACCGGGTAACTGTAAAGAACGGCGTCTCGCTCTGGACGGGCGTTACCATCGAAGACGATGTCTTTATCGGTCCCAACGCTGTTTTCACCAACGACATCAAGCCACGCAGCAAGGTCTTTCATGACCAGCCGGATCGTACTCTTATTCGCCTTGGCGCTACCATAGGAGCCAACGCGGTGATTATTGCCGGGCACACGGTGGGCCGTTTTGCTTTTATCGGAGCCGGTGCGGTGCTTACCAAGGATGCCCCCGACTTCACCCTCTGGCTGGGCAATCCGGCTCGAATTGCCGGTTATGTCTGCGCCTGCGCCGAACGTCTCGATGGAGATGCGGTCGAACGCGGGGATGTCGTTACCTGCTCGTGTGGTCGAAAGTATCGGCTCGAAAACAAGGTAGTGATAAAACTTCCCGATGGGGGATAGCTTGTCTGAGGTCCTCGTTACTGTTGTGACATACAACGAGGGGGAAAAGCTGAAATCGCTCGTTCCCAGGTTCTCCTCCGATGGAAGTTATGACCTTCTGTTTGTCGATGATGGCTCCAATGATGGCACCGAGCAGTTTTTGTCGTCGTTGGGTCATGCGGTTATACGGCATGACACAAATCTCGGTGTTGGCGCGGGTATAAGGGATGCCGTCAAATATGCTCGCAAACAAGGCTACGAGATTATCGTGATCATGGCCGGCAACGGTAAGATGCAACCGGAAGAAATACCGAAATTGATTGAGCCGATTCTCGATAACCGCGCCGACTATGTGCAGGGGTCACGATACCTTGAGGGAGGAAGGTCACCCAACCTTCCGACTTTTCGTAAAATTACGATCCGCCTGTTTACGGCCATTGTTAATATCTTCCTGCGATTCCAGGGTACCGACATTACATGCGGCTTTCGGGCCTACCGGCTGAATATTTTTAACCACCCTCGGATCAATATCGAACAGGACTGGCTGGGCCGCTACGAAATGGAATACTACATTCATTACAAAACGGCCACCCTCGGCTTTCGTATAGTCGAAGTTCCGGTTGCGATGGTTTATCCGGCTGAGAAGACCAATTACAGCAAGATAAGGCCGTTTATCGGCTGGTGGTCGATGGTTCGCCCCTGGATTTTTCTTATTCTGAGACTAAGAAAGTAATTCTGCCCCTGCCCGTACACATACCGTTGCGGTTCTGTTAAAACTTGACTTGCTCTGAAGGGCCTGATTCCTTTTCACATAAGGAATAGGAATATCGATGATCATGAAACGATTATTTATAGCGGCCGTACTGCTCCTGGTGGTGGTTACGGTGACATACATAAAAAGTGTGCGGGGAACAGATCAGCGTCGTGAGGCGTTTGAACATGGGAAGGATTATTCAGGCAAGCAACTGGTTATGCTTCAACAGGATGTCGACTCGCTGAAAGCTCTGCTAAAACTTCAGGAGGAAGCTTTCGCCGATTCTCTGGCTGAGCGTGACGGTCTTTACCGGGCTGAGATAAGCCGGTTGGTCGGGTTCCTCGACTCGGTAGTGGCTCACCCAAAACAACGCCCCAAAGCAAAGATTCAGACCAATCCCAATCTTTCTCCGACAACACAAACTCAAAGCAAACCGAAAGCTGTCGTCAAGGCAGAACCTTCGAAACCATCATCTTCCGAAGCTGTCGTCGAACAGCCCGAAACACAACCTGCCGTACAAGAGCCCCAGCCTGAGAAACTACCGGAAAAAACATCCGCCGAACAAATCACTCCCGCCCTGCGCGAGCAGGTGCTTACTTATTATGGAAAGCTGTATTCCGAATTACCCAAAGATCTTACTTCGCAGGAGCGCAAAGTCGCGCTATATGAAATCAGCATAAAGACCGCCGCCGAGTATTCAATCAGTATGCAACAGCTTAAAGCAATTTGTAAGGATTACTATTTAAGCTATTGAGACGGAGCATGATATAATGCCACCAAAGAGGGAAAGTGATTTCGCGGAAGTGATGGTCGATAAGCTGTTCCTGGAATCTTTCGCCAATGAACAGTCGGCTTATCATACCGGGGATGGCTGCGGAGCGAAAAGCCCCGCATTGGATAAATTTCGAAACCGCCTGAGGTGGCACATAGACCATTCTCTGTCAAAGCGTCAGAAGCAGGTGATAAAATATTACCTGAAAGGCAAGAAAGAACGTCAGATTGCGGAAATTTTAGGGGTTGCTCAACAGGTTGTGAATATTTATAAGTGGCGTGCTATCAAGAAGTTAAAGAGGGTTATGGCCTCTTAGGTGTATGTCAAAAAACTATTATATGGAAGAATTGTGCAATTATTGAGCAGGCTTTGGATTGTCGGGGAGATTTGAAGTCTGCTAAAGGAGGTGATAGGTATTTCAAAATAGGCATCTCTGTTTCCTCACCGCAATTTGTATTGAGTACGCTTCGTTTGTTAAAGAGAGGGGAAAAACTCTTTAGGAGATGCGTTATGCCGAAGAGAAAAGAGAATCAGGAGTTTGCAAGCTTGGGCGAGAAAGATTGTTGGCATTCCTACGGTCTGCAAATGTTGACGCCGGCGAAGTTTTCGTTGGTGGTCGGTAAAATCCTTCGCGGCCGTTATGTACTGATATCGTCAAAGCTTGACAGGCGTATGGAGCACCTTTTCCCAAACTGAGTTCGCTGTCATTTTAAGAGCAAAAATGACATCCGGGCAGCGAATCCACAAATCCGGCGGGACCCATATATATACTGGGTCCCGCTTATTTTATCTGATATAATCCTCAGTCTGTTTTATCTCCTGATAAAAAAATTGGTCGTACTGTTGAAGTTTTGTTTGATCGGCGCCAGGTGGTGTTGATTTATTCAACCGAAAAGGTCGATATGCTGTATAAGGCTCAAAGCAGGATGAGGTGACCGTCCAGTGGCGATAAAACAAGCGTTCTATATTCTCGTAATTTCAGCGGTTATCGGATTTGGTCTCAACCTGGTCCGAGCCGACCGCATCCCCTGGGTGGGGCAGTGGCGGACCCTGCATACAGGCGAAGGTCCGGTAAAACCGCCCGATCCGGAACCGGGTGATCCGCCGTTTGTCACAATCGATCAGGCCCAGCTTGAATTCAACTCCGGCGGCACGATTTTCGTTGATGCCCGGGATCCGGAAGAATTCGATTGCGGCACTATTCCCGGTTCAGTAAGCATTCCTTTTGATTATCTGCCGGAGGGTGCTTTGGCGCCGTTTTTTGATTCCTGTTTCGGCGGGATTCCCTACGACAGCCGTATTATCGTTTTCTGCTCCGGTGATGAATGTGATCTCTCGATTCATCTGGCCCGTAATCTGCAGGCCGAGGGATATACCGACCTCGCTATCTTTTTCGGCGGCGCTCGTGAGTGGGAGCGGTTCGGCCTGCCGATGGAACGGAGGGTAGAATGCGGAGAATAATCGATAATGATTACCTGACCGTTATTTCCCGTCTGGTCGTGGGCGTCACTTTTATCTGGGCCTCGGTTTACAAGATTGCCGACCCGCTCTCCTTTGCCAACGCTATCTGGAACTATCACTTAGCGCCGAGTTCACTGATAAATATCACCTCTCTTCTCATGCCGTGGGTTGAGCTGCTGGCCGGGATTGGATTGATTCTCGGTCTGTTTTATCGCGGGTCGATATTATTGATCAATCTTATGACAATACTGTTTCTTATCGCGCTTGGTTCCGCGGTTGTCCGTGGACTGGATATTGATTGCGGATGTTTCAAGGCAGGGGGAAGCGGCAAAGGATCGGCGCTTGAAGGGTTCCTCAGGGATATACCGCTTTTGGCGCTGACTCTTCAGCTCTGGTTCAGTCGTTCCCGCAAGTGGATGATCGATCGAGCCTGATCAGGGCATCGGCATAATATGAGGCGTGATAAAAATAATCAGATCAGTAGTGTTCTTTTCTTTTGATCTGTTGGTAAAAAGCAGTTTCCCTAAAACAGGAATTTGACCGAGCAACGGAAACTTTTGTACCTGCTCGATCTCAGATTCCTTAAGCAGGCCGCCCAGCGCTACAGTTTCACCTTCGTTGACCGTAACGGTTGTCTTGAGTGTTCGTGATGATGTGATCGGTTTCTGATTTTCCGAGGGACCGGAAAACCCGATGATATCTTCCACTTGTGGATGTACCTCAAGCGTAATCCGCTTGCCTTCGTTTATCCTCGGTGTGACGCTCAACGAAATACCAACTTCTTCGTCATAAAATGTCTGAATGTCCTGGGTGGCGGCTCCTTCGGTAAAGCGGCTGATAGTGGCGATCGGTATAACCGTCTGTACTTTGATGTATGCTTCCTGATTTTCTAACGTTGTAATATGAGGGTCTGAAATAAGTTTGCTGTTGCCCTGGCGATTCAGAAGGTCGAGTACGGTCGTGAGTTGATCGACTGTCAGGGTTCCCCATGTCCAGCGTCCACTGTTAAGATCATGACTGCCGGCTACATTGGTCAGGGAAGTTTGCGTGTTCGTGCCGGTATTATTGCTGTTGCTGTTAGAGTAGTTGGTTGTGCTTGAACCGAGGCTTGTCGTGAAGCTGGTCGGCCAGGCAAAGCCGAGCTTATTATTGGCATCAACTTTAGTCTCAATTATTTTTACCTCGATTGATACCATCTGTTGCGGCTTATCGAGCTCTTCAGCCAGTAACACTACTTCATCAACGATAGCCGGGAAATCAGTGACGACGATTCGGGTGGGAGAAATAACTTCCTCTGTGAATTCACCCTGCAGTGGTGCTCCGACTATAACCAGTTTGCCCCGATCGGATAACCGGGATTCAAGGACTTCCTTAATCGCAAGCGGGTCGGCATACTTCAGGGTGATCGTCCGCGACAAAAGCTCACCTATCGCCTTGGTCTCCTGTGGCTTTACCACGAGGACATCGTTACGGATATAATAGTTGTAACCGCCCGGCGCCAGAATAGCTTCGAGGGCGGATTCGAGATCAACCTCGATAAGTCGCATCGAAACTTTTCCCGTAACATCTCCACCGACAACGATATTAAGATCGTTCTGCTCGGCGATCATGGCCAGGGCTACTCCTATCTCAACGCCTTCAAGAGTCAGGGAGATATTGTCGCTTTTCTCAAAAGGAGCGGCGCCCGGCACAGCCGGCAAAGCATAAAGTCCGATAACCAGCAGAACGGATGTGCTTATAATAATGCGTAACAATCTCATACGGTCAGCCTTTTGTGACTTGCAGTTGCTTCCGCTTGCCGTTAATCTCTACCGTCACCGATTCAGGGTCGATTCTGATCACTTTACCGCCATCAACGATATCACCGACTCGTACCATTCTACTGTTGATTACAGCCATCGGTGATTTCTCACTGAACACAATTCCTGAAAGGATCAGTTCCAGCTTCTTACCTTGATTGTCGGCCTTCCGGGTCGACTTCTTGATCTGTCTGACGAACGGGTCCGATCCCCATTTCGTATGCGCCAATCGTTCGATAATAGAATCGTTGACAGCAGGGGTCGCTGCCTTGGCCGTCGCTTCAGCCGACGCCATTGCTGTTTCTATCGAGATCTCCGGAGTCGGCGGAGGCGGGGAGGACTTGTCATCGTTCCAGAACAGGTTATACGCCCCCCAGAGCATGGCGATCGGCAGAGCCCCGATTACTATTTTCCGGCGAGTTCGTTCTTTCACGATTCTTCCTCCGAATAACCGATCAACGCACGAAAGGCGATCAGATGGTTGATCGGCGAATTGTCATCTTCGGATTTCGTGACCTGGCATCTGTTGATACCCTGGTAGAAATCGGCATTCTCTATAAAACGCACGTACCTTCCGAAATCGGCGAAACTTCCCTGAAGCTTTACACCCAGGTTCAAAAAGGGAGGCTTCTGAGAGCCGGGCATGATACTGTTCAACAGTAAAAGCTCCTCGATGGGAGGAGTTATCTCGACAATTTTCAGTCCATGCTTCGCCGCCTGCTTGTGTAACAAGTCGAAAAGATCAAGTATTTGATCTTTGGCGTATAAGCCTTCGTTCAGCTTTGACATTGAACGTTTGAGATTTTTGTATGTGTCGAGATACTTCGGCAACTGCTCCATTATCCGATGGTATTCGTCGAGTCTGGCCTGTGCCTGCTGTATTCGCGTATTTATCTCCTGATGATCTTTCGAAAACGGCACGAAAAGCAGGGCATACCAGGCTGCCAGCATTACCAGTGCTGTCCCGCTGTATATGACCAGCCGTTTTTTCACGCCACCCCCTGAAGTTCGATCTGGAAATCGATAATAAACTCGTCGCGATATTTTCTTTTGGAGTGACGCTTCAACAGCACGTCATGATAAAAAGGTGAGGCCTTTAGTTTTTCGATATACTGAGCCAGTATGATTTCAGGCGGCACATCGGAAGATGAAACTTTCCCATACAATATCAGGTTCCTGTTGTTCTCCAGCAGATTGGGCGCGTATTCATACCGGTAAAGCTGCACTTTCTCGGGTGTCAGCAGTGAAAGTTCCTTCAGCGAGTAGTTCAGATAGCCGGCAGGCTTTTCAGCCATGTTCATATAAGCGCGATCAAAAGTGATCTGCTGCATAATGGCCAGATGAGAACGGTAGGCATCCGACTGTTCCGTCACTTTTACCTGATGTTCCAGTGTTTCAGCTGCCGTGAGGTCGGTTCTCAGTGACAATCGCATCGCAGCCCAGTTGACCATCAATACTGTTCCCAGAAGGGCCAGGCCCAGCCGACCGAACCGGTCAATTCTGTGATTGATTCTGTCAATCCGTAGTTGTTTCGGCAACAGGTTGCACAACTGATAACGGGTTATCGCTGCGGAAACGACCGGAAGACACGAATAGATGACTTCGGATTTGTCGTTCAGGTTTTCAGGCAGGGGGAAGGGGACAAATTCAAAGGATGACTTTTCACTGATATGTTCGAGCAGTTCTTTCTCTTTTGTGATATTACCGACAACCAGTATCCTGTTCGGTAGTACTCTTCCATACTGCCCGGAGTAGAAATCCTGCGAAGTGGACAGTTCGCCGGTCAGCCTTTCAGCAAAATAGTTGATCTGAGCAATATCCGGTTCATCGCCCAAATGTACTGAGCCGACCGCTCCGCGGTGAACGAATTCCAGGGCAGCTCCACGGTAGTATGCTATTTTGCAACTATTCTCCTCAATAGTTAGCACCGTATACACAGTGTCGGCGTCAAACCCGGTCGATGCGGCCAGGAGATGCCCCAGGGCATCGTCGGCTATCGCAATGCCTGTGACCTGTAAACCTTTCTGACGAAACGGCTCAATCTGCTCTTTGATCAGTTTGGTGGTTGTCGCGTGCAGGGCTATTTTATAGCGGGACCGGTCCTGGTCGACTATTCTGAAAGTCCGCTGATAATCAACGATGCAGTCATCCGGCGGAAACGGTACTTGTTTTCGAGCTTCGTAACTGATTGCCGAGGCTAATTCACGTTTTTTTAGCTGCGGCATCAGAAAACAGCGAAAGGCGGTTTCTCTGCTGCTAACTACCAGTTCGATTTCGGGAGTGCGACCACCGAACCGTGCTACATAATCGGCTACGGTGAGGGAGAGGTGTTCCTCGCGGCGTACGGCGGCCTCACTGTCGCCAACCAATGATACTAAAGAGACGTCCAGCAAATCTGATTTGCCGGGTAAATGTCTTGCCGCGGCCATTTTTATCCAGCCGTCTTCAATGGAAAAAGCCAGACGACGCCCCACCGCCCAGCGACGCGGAGGAGGTATCGTCGTCTCGATCAGCCCGGCCCGAGCGGACTCGGGGGGCAGATCGTCAGGTTGCCGTTTATTATGCTCGGCTCTGTGGATTTTCGACAGTAATTCCATCAGAATTGCTATCCTTAAAACGTAATTGAAATACTGTCAGGCCCGCCGGTGGATACTATCATCCGACCGCCCGGGTCGTAGTAATAGCTCACTCCCCAGGCATCGGTCAGGTAGTCATTGTTGTCATCATCGATGTAAGGTCCGTTCCATCCGAGACGGGTCAGCTTGTTGTAAGCCGGTACTGAATCAGGCTTGACAGCAAGATCCGTCAACTGCGACGGCACAAAACCGACATCGCCGAGGAAACCGCGATCAATAAGCACTCCTGATGAAACCACTTTGGGATTGCCGATGATCGCTTCCTTCAGCGCCTGCATTTCCTGCCGGGTGGCTGTCACCTTTGAACTTTCGGCGATACTTGAGAACTTGGGGACAGCAAAGGCAGCCAGAATGCCGAGTACCACGATGATAATAACAAGCTCGATCAGAGTAAAACCTCTATGATCGAGCCTGCTGTGAGTCATAATGTTTTGATTGTTCACATCATTGAACCGAATGATATTTCTACCAATTATTTTCACCAACCGTGTTTGTATTCAACCAGACCTCTCCGGTTGAGGCATTATACGCCCAACCGCCCCGGGAGCCGACAATGACGCCTTTGGTAACGCCGGTGACTATTGAGTCGGGGGCGTTGGCGTCAGCCTGATATGGGTTTTTGGGAATGGCCTGTTCCATCACAACACCTATCGTGGCCAGGCTGTCCAAGGCCGGCCAGGTTGCGGTACCGGTTTGTACGGCCTGATTGGCGTAATAGATTATTACACCCGACCGTATACTGCCGAGCGCCGAGCGGGCAGCGGCTTCTTTGGCTTCTGTTGAGAGGTCCTGGTACTTGGGAATGGCCACGGCGGCAAGAATACCAAGGATAATAATGATGATCACAAGTTCGATCAACGTAAAACCTCTCTGGTTCAAACGACTGCGCATGGTTCCTCCAAAAGAGTTTTGGTTTAATTGTAGATTTCTACTCTTTTTATCGGTCGATCCGTATATCGATTTAGTTCATAATCATCCTCGGAAGACATTGATCAGGTTCCACATAGGCAGGAAGATCGCCAGGGCCAGGATCAGCACAAAAGCGCCCAGGCCTATGGTCAGAATCGGTTCCAGAATAGCGGTCAAATGACGGGACATATACTGTACCTCTTTGGAAAAGTGGTTCCCCACTTCCCCCAGCATTCGTTCCAGTGAACCGGATTCAAGCCCGATCGTCATCATCTGCAAAGATAACCTCGGTAGTCCTATGAACTTCTGGCCGGCCAGCAGGGTTTCTTTACCCTCCTGAAACAGCTCTTTAAGTCGCCCTACTTCGGTTGCGATCTGGGAGTTTTTGATCGATTCATTCAGGATATCCAGAGATTTGACAATCGGCAGTCCGGACTGGATCAGGATGCGGAACATCAGACTGAAACGGGCGACGTTGCCTTTGATGACGAGTTGTCCTATCACGGGAAGTTTCAGGATGGTTCGGTCTATTACCAGACGTGATTTCGGATTCAGGGCCAGTTTACGAAAACCGATGATGGATATGACCATCAACACGACCAGGACAGGCCATGAGTGGGCAAAGAAATTACTTGTCTCGATCAACAATCGGGTAAAAAACGGCAGCTCGGCATTGAACCCTTCATAGAAACTCACGAACCGAGGAACCACGAAGGTCATCATTATTACGGAAGCGCCGATCAGCGCCGCGATTACCATCGCCGGGTAGCGTACGCCGGATTTGATCTGACGGGTCAGCTCCATCTCTTTTTCCAGCATGTCGGCTAACTCCTCGAGGATATCATCGAGCTTACCCGACTCTTCACCGGCCGCGACACTGGCGATGTAGTACTTTGGGAAAAGATCCTCAAACTCTTCCATGGCCGTCGATAGCTGATGGCCGGACTGCAGGCTGAGACGCATCTGTTTGATGGCGTAGTTGAAACGGCCGTCCTCGGGGCCGACCCGTACGACATCGAGTATTCTCAAAAGAGGGATGCCTGCCCGGTACATGGTTTGAAGGTTGTTGGTGAACATTATCAATTGTTCATAGCGGATACCTCGGAAGAACCCCCAGAAGGCAAATGGTGATGTTTCTTTGACCGGCTCAACTGATATCGGTATCAACTGACGTTTCGTCAGGTTGTCGAGCATCTGACGTTCGGACTCGGCTGTGGCGACGCCTTCTTCGCTTGCACCGGTCAGGGTGACAGCTTTGTATTTATACTGTACCGGCATAGATCATATCCTCGGCCTCTATTATCGAAGGAGCCGTGAAATCCTCGACATTGGTAGTCTCTTTCAGCAGTTCCTCGAGGCAGATCTTTCCGGCGATCACTTTTTCCAGGCCCATTTCAAACAAGGGGACATATCCGGAACGACGAGCTTCATCCTTGAGTTGGTTCAGGGAAGCGTCGTTCATCACCAGCTCCGATAAGGCGGGAGTCAGCTCGACATATTCGTAGATTCCGTTCAGTCCGCGCTGGCCGGTATTTTTGCACTGACTGCAACCAACCCCGCGCTTGAACTCAATTTCATCAGCCATCTCGATCAACCCGGCTCTTTGCAATACCGCGTCACCCGGTCGGTACGTCTCAGTACAATCAGGACAGTTCAGACGAACCAGTCGCTGAGCCAGAACCCCCTTGACAGCCGAGGCAACGAGGTACTTTTCGATCCCCATATCGATCAACCGGGTCACCGCCGAGGGCGCGTCGTTGGTATGTATGGTCGAAAAAACAAGATGTCCGGTAAGGGCCGAACGCACCGCCATGCGGGCGGTTTCACCATCACGTATTTCACCGATCATAATAACATCGGGGTTCTGACGAAGGATAGCCCGCAGGGTTGTCGGGAAAGTCAGCCCTGCTTTTTCATTTATCTGGATCTGTATTATCATCCCCAGTGAATACTCGACCGGGTCCTCGACAGTGATGATGTTCTTTTCGACCGAATTGATCTCCTGCAACGTGGCGTAGAGGGTAGAGGTTTTACCGGATGAGGTCGGTCCGGTAATCAGAACCAGGCCTTCCGGTTGCTGAATCAGGTTCTTCCACCTTTCTTAGACTTTTGATGAGAAGCCGAGTTGATTGAAATTTAACAGCAGGTTTCTCCGATCCAAAAGACGGATTACGATTTTTTCGCCGTGGATGGTGGGCAGCGTGGAGACTCGAAGATCGACCGTATGACCGTCTACTGTAGTCATAAACCGGCCATCCTGGGGCAGCCGCTTTTCGGAGACATCGAGATTGGCCGCAATCTTGATCCGCGAAATCAGCTCGTTATGCATTTTTTTGGGCGGCGTTGCTTCCTCACGCATGACCCCATCGATCCGGCATCGCACCCGTAGTCTTGACTCCTCCGGCTCGATATGAATATCGGTGGCCCGATCCTTGACCGCCTTGGTGATGATCAGGTTGACGAGTTTCACCACCGGCGTTTCTGTTTCGACAGTCTCGGCCGTATCTTCATCCCGTCCGGTCTCAGCCTCGGGAGAGCCGCCCATAATTCCTACCAGCGAGTCGGCGATCGAGTAATATTCGTCTATGGCCGCGGTAATCTCGGAAGTCAGGGCGACCGCTCTTTTGATATCCGAGCCGGTCAGATACCTGATCTCATCGATAGCTACGATATTCAGCGGATCGGCCATTGCCAGTGTTATCGTGTTGCCGATGGCAAAAATCGGAATAAGCGTGTAGCGGCGGGCCAGGTCTACGGAAACAGTCTGAACCACCTGGGGGTCGAGCACCATCTGGCTCAGCGAGACCTGGGGGACTCCCAGACGGTCGGATATGGTTTCGAGAAGCTGATCCTCGGTAATATATTCTTTCTCAACCAGCAGCTCTCCCAGCCGTCGCCCGGAGATGACCTGTTCTCTCAGCCCCTCCTGGAGTTGTTGTTCGGTGATATATCCCTTCTCTACAAGAAGATCACCAAGTTTCTTTTTCACAGATTTCCGTCCGTTCAATCGCAGTTCGAGCGTTCATTTTATTATCGGACAAGAGAGAAATATCTTGAAACATACTATTCCTCGGGGCAACATGCCCGGGCAGACTCTTGTTGCCTGAAGGAACAGCCGATGTTATTTCATTATGGTGAAGCTGTTACGACTAATATTCCCCGGGGCAATAATTATTCTGTCATCGGTTCTGTCCTGTCCGGTTGAGGCC
>JAJRTA010000120.1 GCA_024278515.1 Candidatus Zixiibacteriota bacterium | reverse complement strand
GGAATGACGACAATGAGAATGCTGCTGGTATCGTTACAGGATTACAGGTAGTAATACTCCGTCTTGCCGGACCTGGTTCAGCATCCAGTTCTATTTTGTGTCATGCTGAACTCGATTCAGCATCCAGAGAACAATAGCACATGGATTCCGGGGCAGGCCCGGAATGATTTGCGACGAGAACTCTGCTGGTATCGTTAATATCCCTTCGTCAATCCGTATTTTTGGGGGAGAAGGCCAGGGCGATTTCATCGTTGACATCGTCTTGAGTTTGTAAGATCATTAAGTCGATAGTCCTTGATAAAAGAAAGCTATCGAGCTAAGACTGAATGTAACCACATTTGGGAGGGGTTTCTCCCGTTAACAATCCTGGAGGATTTATGAAGAAACTGGTGATGATCACGATTGGCGTGCTGATGCTGATGCAGTCGGTATCGGCGGCCGGTCTTTCTGCAAGTGTCGGCGCATTCGGCGGGATAGGAATGCCTGTGGCTCAGGATGACCAGTCGCAGGGGATGGTTTTCGGGCTCAGAGGTAGTATCGAGGCGTTAGGCATGATAACGCTCGAACCACACATGACCTTTCTCAAGTATGGTGATCCGGACCTTGATGGAGTGATAGATAATCCGCCCGGCGCCAAAGTAAACGGCTTCGGCATAGACGCGCGTCTTGGGTCCCTGAAAGGTCCCGGCCTGTCACCTTTCTTTTTCTTCGGTGTCGGCATCTACAAGACAAAGAACGACGACCTGCAGTATGATGAATCCGGCGTTGGACTATCCGGGGGGCTGGGCGTCGAGGTAGGGGTAGCCCCGTCACTTGGCCTTGAATTGCGCGGACGGTTTGACGTTATCGGTACCGATGGCGGCGGCTCCAAGAAAGCCGCTCTGATTACTGCGGGTGTTAACTACCATTTTGGTTTGTAGGGAGATTCAGCTATGAAGAATATTCTGAAATATACTCTGATGGCGGCATGTACCCTTGCTCTGCTGTTGCCTGCGGGATGCAATCTGGTCAGCGGCACGGTAGTGATCGAAGAGATGTTCTACAATCTCTCACCGAATGGTACCGGTAATTATTACTACGTATCCCTTGATGTTACCTCCAACTCAACCTGGGAGGACCATAAAGACAATATCAAGGACATCGATAATATCGGATTCGAGATCTGGCTCAGCAGTACTTCCGCTGATGCCAACAGTTTCAACTGCTATGTCGATGATCTTTCGTCCTCACTGGACGGCAGTTCTTCCTCGAGCGCTATTCAAGCCGGCGCTACACACGTGCTTGTCGATGTCCCGATGCCGCCGGGTGAGTCTTTTATCGGTTACGCGGCATCGTTCGGCCATATCGCCAATCTTGAAACCCTCAAGACGCTTGGTGAAACCGGTCAGTTCAAGTTCTGGGCCCTGGCCGATGTTACCACCAGCGAGTTCACCGTGGATTCTGTTAAAGTCGTGCTCACGCTGACCGCCGGTCTGTGACGGGTCGGATATGTAACTGAATTGCCGACCGGCTCGTTGTGCGCGGGCCGGTTTTTTGTAAACTATAGATGTGTGCCGGGTGGGCGTTACCAGTACCGAAAATGTACGACGCCGTCGGTGTCAACTTTTATATTTACCGAGATGTCCGCGCCCGAGTTCAAATCGCTCGGGACGTAGTATTTCTTGCGAATCGGCAACAGATTGGCGAAGGTTTTGAACTCAGTCGAATGATTAACAAAGGTCTCTACTTCAAAATATACCTTACTCCCTGAAGGAACCCTTACGTACCGTTTGGCCAGACGGACCGGCATCCCGACTTCGAGACCGGGTGACTGCGGTCTGAGCGACAGCATACTGTCGACGGCCAGCCGGTGCGAAACCAGCATGTTTCGTCCGTTTGCTTTGATCTTCACCACTGCATCGGTTCCCCGCATGAGCATAATGTCTTCATCCCATTCGATCTTCCTGCCGCGCAGATAATCAAGCGTTCGCATATCACCGGTGGATCGTTCGCCCGCTTCCGACCACCTTTCGGGTTCTCGCGCCTGTTTGTAATTGGTGGCCGAGATGACACTGTCGAAAGGACTTTCGTTTTCAAGCGCCACCGCCCGCCGGTAACGGCAGGCCGGGAGTTCCATATTTACAACTATGGTTACAGTATCAAGCGCCGGTTGCTGTTCGACTGAAAGTGTGTCCGGCGACGGTTCTTCTGTCGTCAGTGATTCTCGTATATCCTCTGCCTCCAACAACGGCATTTTCCACAACCGGATCAGGCTGAGCGTCAGTTGTTCAGTAAATCCTTCACGTATTACAACGGTTGTGTCGAAAGCCAGACCGCTGTGTTCGATCCGAACGTGGTGTCTTCCCGCCGGAACAGAACGCAGGGTCACCGGCGCCGGAACGTTTACTCGCACGCTGTCGAGAAAGATCACACCATTGAAGATATCCGTCAGGATTGAAAGATTGCCGGTTCGGGCAAACATCTCCGAACCGATAACCGTTGACGGTTCCGACTTCTGTTCGCCCGTGAAACTTACCTTCTTGCGCAATACTTTTCCTGCGCTGATATAGAGACCGACAATTCTCGGCTTATAGTTCTCGGAGTATAGGGTAAGTTCAT
>JAJRTA010000119.1 GCA_024278515.1 Candidatus Zixiibacteriota bacterium | reverse complement strand
TAGCTCTTTCAGGTCACGATTAGTAGCCGATACGATACGCACATCAACTTTGCGCGGAGTGGTTTCACCCAGGCGTACTATCTCCTGTTCCTCCAGAATACGCAAAACTTTGGCCTGAATACTAAGCGGCATATCGCCTATTTCATCGAGGAAGAAAGTTCCCCCGTCAGCTTCTTCGAACAACCCCGGCTTATCACGATCAGCCCCGGTAAAGGCGCCTCTTCGATACCCGAACAGCTCGGACTCGAGCAATGATTCCGGTAAAGCAGCGCAGTTGACGGAAATAAAACGCTTGTCCTTACGAATCGAGTTGTAATGAACCGCCCGCGCCAGAAGATCCTTACCGCAACCGGTTTCACCCTCAATCGACAGAGAAATATTTGAATCCACTACCTGACGCAACTGCGATAACATATTAAGCATGTCGGTGTTGGCTGTAATTATGTTGGGGAACGCGGCTTCTTTCATCAACTGGCTTTTCAGCCGGCGATTATCCTCAAGAAGCTTGTTTTTTTGTATCTCGATCCACTTGAAAGCTATCAGATCAGAAAAGCCGACGGCAAAATTAAGCTGGATCTGGTTAAACGGGTTAAGGCAGTTGTCTTTTGACAGTCGATCCAGGTAGAGGTAGCCGACCGATCCGTCTCCGGTTTTGAACGGTACGACAATAACACTGGCCACCACGTCGGCAACATCAGAAAACAACTCATTGATAAAAGGATCACGGCGGCAGTCCAACAGCAGGGTGGGACGATCACTTGAAATCTCCTCACCTATCAGTCCGCTAAACCGCTCCGTAAACCGTTTTATACATGCACTATCAATGGAGAAGGATGAAAGTACGCTGTCATCGGAAGCATCCGGAACAAATATCAGGGCACGATCCCCGCCCGTTTTTTCAAGAAGCACCGTAAGTATGGAGTCCATAGCCGAAGTCTGAAGGTCAGATATCTCTTCCGGGCTGATCATATCTCCGAAAATCTTGTAATTATTCTCATTCGAGATAGAAAGCGCCACGGCCTGGTCCGATAGTGACCGCAGGTACTTGGAGACCGCGCGCACTTTGGTTGATGCTTCTACTGCCGCGAATCCTTTTTCCGCGCGACTGAGTTTACGGAAGCCGACCGCCAAATCACCTTGACTACAGGCAAACATTCCGGACCTGAAATTCGCTTCACTCTGCCAGTAACCAAGCTTCAGACGACGGAAAATACGATGAGCCTCGTCAAGAGCCGTGCGAATTGTATCGACCTCATCGCATTCATTGGCCATGCAGAGATCGGCAAAGACCAGCAGGGTGCGAGCCAGCTCATACGGATCGCCCACCTCGCGCATCATCTCCACCGCCGACCGTCCATGTTCGGCGGCAGCCTCTTTGTCGCCCTGGGCCGCAAAAACACGAGCAATCACGCTCCGGGAAAGCCCGATTTCGAGTTTTTCACCCAGCGCCAAAGCCAGTTCCAGAGCCTTCTGGCCGTATTTCATCGCTTCATCATAATTATCAAGGGTCAG
Organism: Candidatus Zixiibacteriota bacterium; assembly: GCA_024278515.1. Lineage (GTDB taxonomy): Bacteria > Zixibacteria > MSB-5A5 > GN15 > FEB-12 > JAJRTA01. The sequence goes on along the minus strand of JAJRTA010000119.1, from coordinate 10,969 downwards.
TTCAACCTCAGCCAGCCTGCGAGCCGACTGCAACACCACGGCGGACGATGGCGATAATGTCAGTCCGGCTCGATAAGCCTCGTTCAATATGGCTTTAGCCTTGAATATATCACCCTTTTCGTAAGCCAGTTCCCCGGCGTATTCCAGATAAATGATTCTTTCGTATTTCAGATCGACCCTGTTGATAATCTCAAGGGCAGCGTCAAGGCTTCGCTGTGAATCAAGGAAGCGACGCTTGATAATCTGAAGCAACCCCAGCGACAACAGGTTCATCGCTTCGGTAATGTCTTCATGATTATCATGACTGTATCTGATAGTCTCGGTCAGATCAGCCTCAGCCTGCGCCCATTGGCCTATTCGAATGCGTGTTCGTCCCAGGTTGCCTTTCAACTGAGCCACTTTTCGAGGATTATTGCCGACTATTCCAAAAGCGGCCTCGAGGAAATCAACCGCCGCGGCATAGTCACAACGTATGTAAGCAATACCGGCCAGCATATTCAGCGAGTCCACCTGACCGTCGATATCGTTGGCCCGGCGATAAGCGGCTACGGCATCACGACCCCTGATTTCAGCATTTTTTATGTCCCCCAACATACGATAAGCTTTGGAAAGCACCAACTGCGCACGACCGTAACGACGATTAAGGGGAAATCCAGCGAGAATCTTTGCCGCTTTCAGACCTTCAGCAACAGCCTGCTTGTAGTTGCCCTCAATAAAACTGCCGTCAGCCGACAACAGCCAATAGAGAGCTTGCTCATGAAGGTGAGCCTTAAAATCATCCTCGCTCAGTTGACGCAATTCACGCAACGAGTGCCGATGTTTTCTCTGGCGAAACTGCTCCTCAATGGCCAGCAATCTGGGATCAAAACTGATCTGCGGTGAGGAAAGATTCATTGTTTCTAAACAGGTCCCTACGCGTTTTTTAGTTTCGGTCGGTCGCTACAATTCTAATGGGCGGTCACATTGCCGCTGCTTTCCTCTACCACTACCCGAACTTTCCCGGACTTCTCCTCGAGGCCCAGAAAGTATGTAATGATCTGGTAGGATATCCGGTAGGTTATCCCGGTCAACCAGTCGGACCCGAAACCGTTACCATCGGTCCGAGTGCCATCCAGCGTAATTGAGTCACCCGGCGGCGGAATAATAATATCGCCATCATTGCCGGAACCATTACCGGAACTACCGTCGACATCCCATGGATCATCACCAGAAAAAACAGGAGCAGAGATAAAGCAGACCAGGGCCAGCGACAGCAACAGGATCGCCGCAATCAATCTTGTGCCCTTCATATGCTTTGCCTCCTTCAGCTTGCGCCATCAAGCCTTTGGCTTGATGAGGAAACAGTTGGACGACGCGCATTCTGCGCGTCAGGGGTTAAAAAAACATACTTTGCCATTTGCAGAATAATATCTCATTATGCTCTTGTCAAGCAATAATTTACGGATCGCAGGTTCTGCGCCGGGCTATCGCTATCGCTATTTACTAAAACATTGATCTCACACAGAAGGTTCCAGAAGCTCAGCAACTCCGCTAACTACTTCCTCCACGCCGATTTCGTTCATGCACCGCATCCTGAGCTCACCTTTCAAAGGGCAGACATTTTTCACACAACTGATACAACCCAGATGTTTATGGTAGATCAAACGTTTGGCGGGAGAAAGCGGTGAAGTTTCTTTGGGATCGTCGGCTCCGGAAAGCACGACCAGCGACGTGCCGACCGCGGCGGCGAGGTGCGCCGGACCGGAATCGTTACCGAGAAAGAAAGAAGCCCGTGAGATAATTCCGGCCAGTTCGCGAAGTGAAGTCTTGCCAGCCAGATTGACCACGTTGCTACTACCGGCGGCAATTGAAATCTCCTCACCGACAGCGAAATCCGATTCCATTCCGACCAGAACTATTTTCTGATCGAAACGCGTTATGATCTGCTTGATCGCTGCGACATATTTCTCTGCCCCCCATCTTCTCGATTCCGCCACAGCCTGAAATGCGACAACGGCATAATTGTCCGAAGGCCCGATTTCAAACCGGGCAAGCAGTGATGATGCCTGATCCAGCTCTTCTTCGCTAAGAAAAAGCTTGGGTCGGACAAACTCCAGTTCCGCTCCGGAGCCACGCCTGAGAAGATTGAAGTAGGTTTCCGCGCGATGTGATGAGTTCAGCGGCGCCGGCAACGGCAACGGTCGGGTTAAAAGCAGACGACGACCGTCGGCTATGTATCCTATCCGTTGTTTGACTCCGGCCAGTTTGAAAGCTGCCGCCGCTCCGAAAGACGGCGGCAGAATATAACCAAGATCGAACTTATTACGAGCAATGATATCCTTGATTTTCATTACTCCAATCAACCCGTGCACATATTGGGTCGGGATTTTCAGGATTTCATCAACACCGGGATTGGACCGGTACAGGTCGGCCAGGTTTTCCGGAGTCAGCAGGGTGACACGACTGCCGGGATACGCTTCGCGCGTCTCATTCACCATCGGCAACGACATAATACAATCACCGAGGTGGTTGGGGGTGCGAATGAGAATCGCGAGCGACATCAGTCGAGATAGTTACCTTCCAATTGAATTCTGGTGGAGTAGTATTTTTTCAACTCCTCCAGATAATCGTTTTTCGCTTCCATCAAGGAAATCTCGAAGTCGAGCAAGGTCAACTTTGAAATCTGTCCATCGGCGAACCGTCCGGTGGCAATATCGAGTTTTGATTCGGCCACCGCGATTTTACGTTTCAATATTTCGAGCTTGCGGTAACTGACATCGAGCTGGTGCATCTGCTTCCTTATTTCGGTCTGTACCGACCTGAGCGCCTTTTCATACTCGAGACGAGACTGCTCCTCGGACAGACGAGCGGCTTTGATCGCCGCGCCTGAGGCGCCGCCGTCCCACAGCGGGTAAGACAGATTGAGTCTGAGTTCCCAACTGTTGGTCTTGAGATAATCAGAAATACCGGCATCCTCGACCGTCCCCCGGCTGAGATTGTAATTGGCGACCAGTGTTCCGGTCAGACCGTGAGTCGACTCGGTGTAGGCGCTGGTTCGCTTTTGCTTTTCGTATTCATACCTGGCCTTCAGCAGAGGGGCGCAGTTTTCCCATGCCGACAGGTACTGCGTACGACGGTCCGATTCGATATGCCGCACCGAATCAGGAACCACCAAAGTCAGACCGTCGACAGTTTCACGGTCGAGCAGCATAGCCAAAGTCCGAACCTGCTCAGCAGCCTCGTCCTCCGATTCGAACAGAGCCAGCTCGGCATCGAGACGATTCGAGACCGTTTCCAGCCATTGTTCGTCAGAGAGAATACCGTCGCTTAGCTTTATCGAATCTATACCTGACTGCAACTGGGCTTTTTCCTGTTCCGCCTTCCGACGATCAAGAGAGAGCCGGCTCTGGAGAACCCCCACAAACGCTTCGACCACTTCTTTTTTCAAAGCAGCTCTTTCTTCGCTTCTGGCCAGACGCGCCAGTTCCAGGTCGTCACGCCGGTTACGCAGATCATATTTCGGCTGTGACGGCTTTAATAACGGCTGAGTCAGGGAGAAGCTGAAACGTCCCAGTTTGCTGCTTTCGTTGACCTGAATCCCAACCCGGTTGGGGTGTTTCCCTGAGGAGTTGGTAAGGTCGGCGCTGGCGGTCAGTTCCCCACCCGTAATCAGACTCTGCTTCAGAGTGATATCGGCTCCTAAATTCAGGAACGGCTCACGCAGCGCGCTCTTGGTATCGGTACCGTACAGGTATCCCCAGCGCTCATTCGAGCCATAGGAAGGAGCGGTGGCGTTTATAGAGATTTCCGGCAGATAGAAACCTATTCTTTCGGCGTAATACTGCTGCTCGGCGACTTCGTAGTTCCCTTCGATAATATCGCCCCGCCCGGTCTGATTTATGGCGATATCGATAGCTTCGTCAAGCGTAAGAACAGCGGCCGATCCGGATAAAGCGCAAATCAGAATCGACAAACCTGTCACGTAAAAAATTAATAACCGCCTCATTTAATAATATCTACTCCTCTGGTCTTGTGAACCTGAATCACGAGAGCGTCCAACCGCTGTCGTGTCGATTTTACTCATATCGCAACGCCTCGATCGGATCAAGCAGAGCGGCCTGACGAGCCGGGTAAAGCCCGAACACGATTCCGACCGACGCCGAGACACCCACGGCCAGCACAATCGAATAGGCCGACACAACCGTCGGCCAGTCGGCGTAGAATGCGATCACTCTGGCCAGTGTCAGACCGAGAATCAGCCCGACCACACAACCGATCAGACAGATCGTCACCGCCTCGATCAGAAATTGTCGCATAATATCGGCCCGGGTGGCTCCGATCGCGCGTCTGATACCGATTTCCCGCGTACGCTCAAGAACCGAGGCCAGCATGATATTCATTATTCCGATACCGCCCACCAGAAGCGAGATTCCGGCGATCGTACCCATTACAATGTTAAAAATCCGCTGGGTTTTCTGCGACTGGCGCAACAGAGATTCCGGGACGACTATTTCATAATCCTCCACCCCGGCGTGTCTTCGTTTCAGCACTCGCTCGACCAGTTTCGTAACCGTGCCGACATGTTTGAGATCCGTCACCGTAACGGTAAGCTGGTCGATTTCGGGGGTGTTGAACTTCCCGGTCTCCGTTCGTGATATGGCAAGCCACCTGCCTCCGCCGGTTATCTGCGTTCCTCCCGCAAACTTACGGTTTAGTTTTTTGTCGGCGGTGCTGTACGGGATATAGACATCCTCGTTGAAGTTCTTTAATTCGAAACCCTCGACTTTTCCGCGTGCGATATATTTATCGGCCATAATCCCCACCACGGTAAAGTTCAGATCGCCGATCCTGATCGACTTGCCCAGCGCATTCTCGAATGCGAACAGCGCTCTTTTAGCCTTGGAACCAAGAACACACACCTGCGCGAAAGTTTCAATATCCGAGTCGGTTATGAAGCGTCCGAACTCGACCTCTATCGATGATGACTTCACAAACTGCGGCATAGTCGCCACAACCCGCACCTCGGCTTCCTGGGAACCGTAGTAGATTCGGGGTATCGGTTCGTAACGCTGCGGGACGACATTGGCGACAAGGTCGGAGAAAGAAGCGATGTTGTACCCATCGGCCAGCGACAGCCCGGGTGATCTGGCCAGGCCCTGATCGGAACTCATCTCATCGCTTGGTGGAACTGCATTAATAATAATGTTGTTGATGCCGAGGATTGAAATCTGCTCCAGCGCCTCGCGCTTGGCCCCCTCGCCGATGGACAGCATGGCGATAACAGCGCCGACGCCGAAAATAACGCCGAGCATGGTCAAAAAAGTCCTCAGCTTGTGTTCGCGAAGGGAAGTGAACGAAATATGCGATATACGTGAGTATTCCATAGCGATTCAGCGTCCCCGTTTGCGACTACCCATCGGACGTTTATCGGTCGGGGAGCGGTTACCCATGCGTCCCTTGTTCATCTCAGGTTCAGTGGCTTTGTCGCCCGGCATACCCTGCTTGTCGAGAGTCGGATCCAAAAGACAGATTTCCTCGCCCCCCTCAAGACCGGAAACAACCTCGACAACCATATCATTGCGGCGGCCGACTTCTATCGAGCGTTTTTTCTTGTTCCCGAGATAAACCACCGGCTCACCGGCATCTTCAAACACCGCCTCAAGCGGCACCGAAATCACATCCTGCAATCGATCGATAATGATCTCACACGAAGCCGACATCCCCGGCTTAAGGTCGGCATCGCTGTCGAGTATGGCTACTTCGACATCGAACACGTTGATATTGGAGCCGAATTCTTTCTTGCGAGCCAAAGTTCCTTTTTTGATAACCATGCCTTTATAGATTTTTTCCGGCATCGCATCCAGGCGTACCTCGACCAGCTGGCCGGAGTCAACTTTGTAGGCATCGACTTCCGAGACTGCCGTCTCGACGCTCATCTCCGAAAGGTCGGGCAGTTTGACCAGTCCCTGACCCGGCCAGGGGGAGTCACCCTCCTGCACCTTGTCCATACCGCCCCCTTTCCAGATTTCGAGATAGACCACCAACCCCGGAATGGGCGCCGTAATCGTCATCTGGTCGAGTTCTTTCTGCGCCTGATCAAGTTTATCCCGGGCCCGTTGCACCTCCACTTCGGACTTGGCCACATCCCCCTTCAACTGGTCGAGCTTTGCGTCGAAATTAAGTTCGGCCAGTTCTTTTTCCATTGCCGCTTCCTGCGCCACCCGGGGAGCTTCATGTTTTTTCTCATCATAGTTGCGCCGTGCCTTTTCCAGATCAAGCGTGAGCTGCTTTTCCTGAATGGTGTATTCCTTGCGCGCCCGCTCAAGAGCCGCCTGCTTGATTTTCAGTTCGGAGGTAAGGTTGGCCACTTCGGCGGTCTGCTCGGAAGCGTCGAAACGGATAACAGGATCTCCCTTTTGAACCGTGGATCCTTCCGGGGCCAGCCAGGTTATGGTCAGGCCGCGCATCCTCGGGGCGCTGACGGTGTAGGCCCGTTTCGCATCAACCGTACCGTTCGTCTGCTGCGAAATAACAAACTCCCCCTTCGTCACCCGTGTGGTCGGGATATCGAAACCGGTTGAAAAAACCGCTTTCACACCGTAATAGCCGATCAGGACAGCCGCAACGATAACCCCGGCCAATAAATATTTCTTCATTATGCTTTCTTCACCTCTTGTACAATCTGCCTGCGCCTTCGTAAGCGAAACGATAACACCTGACACTATTCATCTATAATAAATACTAATGATTCGAGATAAAGTTGCATAGTGTTGATCCGGTTCAGTCCAGTTTCCAGCGACGATGCGTCCAGAGCCATTGATCCGGGTATTGCCGGATTTTGTCTTCAAAAAAATCGGTATAAGCTTTGGTGAGAGTGATAATATCAGCCTCTGTGTCACCGGTCGCCGGCGGGTAAATCGGTTCACCCGCCATAACGACATGCCGATCGTATGATTCCCGTCGCATAACAAACGGCAATAGCGGCGCGCCGGACTTGACGGCAAACGCGGCCGGTCCTTTCGGAGTGGCAGCGGGGCGTCCGAAAAAATCGACCACCACTCCGGCGGGCGCATGCTGGTCGGCGATCAGACCGATGAAACGATTGGCCTTGAGCGACTTGAACACCGGGAGAAGCGAGCGGTCGATGGAAATAAGGCCGACCCCTGTTTCGCTGCGAAAACCGTTGAGCAACCGGTTCACTTTTTCATTGTGCTGTACCCCGGTCAGGAAATCCATCGGAAAGCCACGACTCCCCACCCAGGCGCCGAACAGCTCAAAACTCCCGAAATGCGCAGTGACAACAATGCCGCCCTTCCCCTGTTCATGAACCGATCGCATATAATCAAGACCGTCACCGACAATCAGTTCATCCAGCCCGTACCTGATAGTTTTACCGAGACGGGCAAACTCAATCAAGGTGCGGCCGGTATTTCTGAACACTTCGCGCACTATCAACTCCCGTTCCTGATCGGACAGCATCTCCCCCATCGCCCGCATCAGATTGTCGTGTGTAATACGTCGTCGTGAAGTCAGGACACAATGAGCCAGCGATCCCAGCGCCGCTCCGAACCGGTCAGCCATAACTGCCGGCAACGCCTGAGCCAGCCGCACACCCAGAAGAGTGAAAAAGTATTCTATCTCATGGCTCAGCTTCGCCATGGTTCGTCATCATCGATTTGTTCCGGGTTGTCGGGGTCGCCGTAATCGAAATCGGTCGAATGCAGTTTCTCTTCCTCTTCCCACCTCTTGTGATATTCCCGGCGTTTCTTATAGCGCAGGAAAGTCGCGATCAGCGCCACCAAAGCCAGCCCCAGCCAGAACAGCATGGTATCCATAAACAGCGTTACTATATTGAATCGTTTGTTAAGTTCTTCCTGATATTCATTTTCAAACTCCGGCAGGGTTGCACCGGTAGAGACCATCAATGCCTGATTGAGGGTCCGGCCACGGGCCAGCTCACCAAGCAGAAGAGCCAGCGCATGATCGCCATAGTTGTCATAAATATATTTGACCGCGAGATATGACTGCGCGTAGGCGACCTGGGCCTGACTTTCATTGAACCGGTTCAGCTTTTCAATATCTTCGAGCTTGAGAAAATCACCGAACACGGCGGTACGGTTCATGGCGATATTGTCCGACCAGCGCCATTCCGTCGAAACGAACATGGCTATCCCCTCGTGAAGAAACCTCGGGGCGTCGTTCAATCCGGTCTTGTGACTGACGGCAAGGTGAGCATACTCATGCACCAGCAGTTCTGCAAGAGATTTGCCGAGGTTGAACTTGTCGGGTGATTTCACGGCGATCAGCTTTCGCTCCGCAAATGCAGCCGCCGCGCCCCAGTCGGGAAAGCGGCCCCGGATCAATTTATTGAAATGCCCAAGGTCATCGACTATGTAAATCGAGGGTTTGTAAGTGAGCGTATCCTCGAGCAAATTGGTCAACCGTGCCCGGGCATAGGACAACGCCGAGTCGACCGTTTCGAGATATCGCGGATTGTCCAGATAGTATATAAAGTGTTCGCGCTCGACAGGTTCCATCCCGGCGGCATGAGACACCGTAGTTGCAAACAAAAATATAATCGCTGCTGCTGAAAACAGCCTGGACCATATCATATTAATTTTTACTTTCATACCGCCAATATAAGCAGGCGATGCTTCCGGCGAAAGAATCAAGTTGAGCGGTCTTTCAATGCCGGGAATATTCCACCGGTTCAATTAACGAGAAACAGCAGACATTTGAGTTATCCGGTCGCCATTTCTGCGACAGATTGACCTGCAAAGCATCCGAAACAGCAGGTTCTGCGATTTTTGATCCGCAAAATGATGCGCCGGAACCTGATGCTTGGAAGTAACCTGCTGTCCCGCTGAATATTATCTTATTCTACCCGTGTTTGGCACACAGTTTGTTTAATATATTGATACCGGGGCGGTTTACTCATAATGAGGTAAGCCCGTATTTTGCCGATTTACGAGATTTCAGGCGATGACAGATGGCGGTCGCATCGCATGAAAGCCCCGGTTGGTGAGGAGAGAAAGGTCCTGATCGAAGATCGGGACCTTTTCGTTGTATAAAAATCTCTGTGGGTTAATCGGCTGAGAGGTTCCTACCAGCCCATGATCTGCTCAAGGTTCTTATTGAGCTTCTCGATCCGTTCCTGGTAGTCTTCTTTTTTGTGCTCTTCCCGTTCGATAATTTCAGGCGGGGCATTGGCCCGGAAATCGGCGTTGGCCAGTTTGCGGGAAGTTTTTTCAAGCTGAGCGCCCAGGTTATTGAGCTCTTTTTCCAGCCTTGCTTTTTCCACTTCGATATCGATAAGACCTTCCAAAGGCACGAATATCTCAGCTCCGCTGATCACGGTCGAGGCGGACAACGGCGGTTTCCTGACATCGATTCCGGCATAGAGAGTTTCCACCCGGATCAGCGAACGGAAATAGTCGATATGATTCTCCAGAAGCCGTCCGAACTCCTCACTGTTCACGCGGATATACAGGTCGGATTTCTTGCCGGGGGGGACATTGAGTTCGGCTCGAACAGCCCGCACGGCTGTTACCACGTTTTGTATTTGTTCAAGGCTCTGCTCCAGCGCATCATCGATATGCGAACCGTCACAATGCGGCCACGGCCCAAAGGTCAGGGTCTTATCCGAATCGTAGTCCTGCTTCAACAGATCGAGATAGATCCGTTCAGTCACAAACGGCATAAACGGATGCAACAGCTTCAGAATATTGTAAAGGACGTAAGTTGCGACATCGAGCGAACCTTCACGAATCGCTTCACCGGGTCGGTCCGGCTTGATCAGTTCGACATACCATGAACAGTAATCATTCCAGACGAAATTGTACAGGGTCTTGGCCGCAGTCGACAACCGGTAATCGCTGAACGATTTTTCGACAGACCGGATCGTGCGTTCCATCCTCGACAGAATCCAGCGATCAAAAATGACCAGATCATTATCATCGAATCCATCCAACCGGGGCGGTCTGCCGTCAAGACGCATCTGGATAAACCGCGATACCTGGTGCAGTTTGTTGACGAAATTGCGGCCGATCTCAAAGGTGTTACGGGTTACACACGGGTCCTGCCCGTCCGGTGTGGCCAGAACCAGGGATACCCGGAGAGCGTCGGCTCCGTACTTGTCGATAATTTCAAGCGGGTCGATACCGTTGCCGAGCGACTTGGACATTTTGATCCCGTTGGCATCGCGAACCGTTCCATGGATATAAACATCGGAGAACGGCGGGACTTTCATAAACTCGTACCCGGCCATGACCATGCGTGCCACCCAGAGGAAAATTATCTCCGAGGCGGTGCTGAGCACTTTGGTCGGGTAGAATTTTTCAAGCTCTTTGGTTTTCTCCGGCCAGCCCATAGTGGAAATCGGCCAGAGCCATGAAGAAAACCAGGTATCGAGAACATCTTCATCCTGAGTCAGAGTCTCCGGATCATAACCGGGACAGTCCTCGGCCTTTGGTCGTTCGACCGAGGCGAAGATTGTGCCGTCCTCGGCGTACCAGATCGGAATGCGATGACCCCACCAGAGCTGACGGGAGATACACCAGTCGCGGATATTCTCCATCCAGTGCAGGTAGGTTTTGGACCAGTAGTCCGGGTGAAACCTGAGCTTGCCGCTTTTTACCGCTTCAATCGCCGGTCTGGCCATTTCTTCCATTTTTACAAACCACTGATCGGACAGGTACGGTTCAATTACCGACTTGCAACGGTAGCAGGTTCCGGCAACCAGATCATATTTTTCGATCTTCTCCAGATAACCTTTCTTCTGGAGTTCCTCAACCAACCGCTCACGACATTCGTATCGGTCAAGCCCTTTGAACTTGCCGGCACTCTCATTAAGGGTGCCGTCGGCGTTCAGAACGTTGATCTCCTCGAGATCGTGGCGGCGGCCGATATCGAAATCGTTGGGATCGTGCGCCGGTGTGACTTTGACCACCCCGGTGCCGAATTCAGGGTCGACATAGCTGTCGGCCACAAT
>JAJRTA010000118.1 GCA_024278515.1 Candidatus Zixiibacteriota bacterium | reverse complement strand
TTCGCCTATCAAAACAACTTTGACATCGAGCGGAATCGGTTCCGGCTTGATGCCGGACCCGGCCATGTTGTAGAATGGATCGTAACCGGTAATCTCTATATTATTGTTACGTATCGCCCGTTTGAGATGCACCCAGACACCGGGCTCGGTGAGTACATCCATCGCATTCATGACCAGAAAACCGCCCGACGCCCGAAGTATCGACCCGGAGAAAATTCGCGTAAAATCAGTGCGCCAGTAGCCGAAACGGTCAACCACCCGTTCCAGCGAACCGAAAAGATTCTTGTATGACGGAGACATTTCGATAACGATCGGCACCCGTTCCGTTTCGGAATTGTCCAAAACGAGATTGATTGAAAACTCTTCGAACGGTTCCCGTTTGCGAAATGCCGGCGCCTCTTCTTCGCCGCGACGGGGCCGAGCTTCACGAAACCGGTCCAGATCCGAAAGGAGCGCTTCCTGAACTTCATCGAGATAATCGACGACCCGTTCGTCGGGGAACCGTCGTTTGAGAAGATTGACCTTGTCGGTCACCAGCGGAGCAATAACCGAGTAATCAAGTTTCTCCAGGGCCACTTCCAGTTTGGAAGTCAGTTTTTTCGATTCGGTCGAGGTAACATCAAACTCGCGACGTAACCTGTCCCATTGCCGCCTTAGTTCATCAAGACGAGGCAACGGGAACTTCCCCTCGCGAGCCAGTTGTTCGAGTTTGTCCAGCGAGGCCGGTTCGTCGTCGATCAACGGCTGTATCTCGTTACGAATCCCCAATCCGGATTGAACCTGGACCATGACAAAGCCCGCTTTATTCAGTTTATCTTCAAAACCCCGGATAAGTTCTTTCTGACGGTTTTCAAACTCGCGGGTGATTCGTGAATGACGGTCCTTGTAATCATCGGCCAGGAATATCTTCGGCACCGCTTTTCGCACCGAATCGATAAGATAAGACATATCCTTCTTGAACCGACGACCGTCACCGGCCTTAAAAATCAGGACACGAGGACAATCCTCGTTTTTGAAGTTGTTGACATAACAGATATCCTGGAGGCCCGGTTTGTCATGATCAAGCTGTTCCAGCAGATGCTTGATAGTCGAGGTGCGTCCGGTGCCGATAAGACCGGTGACGAATATATTGTAACCGGAGCTTTTGACGTGCAGGCCGGTCCTGATGGCGTTGATCGCTCGCTGCTACCCGATTATCCCGCAACAGGGATCAACATCATCTGAAGTATTGACCCCCGATGGTTTCCATGATATAGAGTAATCAAGATCTTTTGCTTTGAGTTCGCGTATTTTTCTCGACTTTGATTTGGTCGCTTTAGGCATTATTCCTCCGTAACCACATTATCATTACCGTTCAATAAACAATGTTTTGATTACAGGGTGAACAAAAAAAACGGAGACTATTTTCCGAAGTTTAGTAATACCGTGCGAACCAGATTATATAATATCAGACACTAACTGAATACCGTACGCTCACAAGCGCGAAATCATGCTTCAACAAATCAACTGCATTTTTTTGTAAAAAAAACTAATAGGTTGACCGATTCTTTTTATTTGTATGAGCCGGTTTTAAGTTATTATTACTGACAGAACGAAAACAGGGCAAGTTTAAGGGCACCAAATTAGTACAATCAACTCTCAGCGTCTCTCGGCCATTATGGCAGGGCAACTGCCGTAATGAACTTTGAAGATTTAAGAAAAAAAGTCTGATTTCGCAGAATTTGTGACAACCATCAACCTGTTGCCCAACCGTAACTTGCGAAAACGGTCCGCGTAACTCGTTGTAGCGCAACACAGTCAACCATCTTGACAGAGGCTTTAATCCTCATATATTAACGCGTTGCTTTTTTAGCTTTGCGCATTTGGCGGTATCGTCTAGTGGTCAGGACGGGTGGTTCTCAGCCATCAAACCGGGGTTCGATTCCCCGTACCGCTAAGAAGCGTTTTTGGAAGGCGGCAGCGGGAACCTGGTGGTTGGTCCTGTTGCCCCTTCTTTTTTTAATGCCTTCTTTGTCTGTCATCCTGGAATAACACGCTATTCGTAAGTATGATGTAGGGCATTTTTACATCATGTCTTCGGGGTCGACATCGACAGCCAGCTTGATGCCTGATGGTAGCTTGAAGCGTGGTTCCGATAACTCCCACACGGTCAACATTCGGACAAGCTTCACCACCTCGTGAGTCTTGATGAATAAATGTCGGCGATACATTCCGCGCAAACGATAAAGCGGGCAGGGCGCCGGGCCGAGAATAACCGAGCGGCTAAGATTTCCGGAAGCGAGTTTTTCTTTGAAGCGATCTCGAAACTGAAGAGCACTTTTTTCAAGCAAAGACTCACTTTTGCCGGACAAAGTAAAGTTTACCAGCCGTGAGAACGGCGGATAGTCAAGAGCTTTTCGTTTGCGAATCTCACGATCATAGAACGAGTCATAGTCCTGTCGGGCGGCATCATCAATAAGCTCGTTGTCCGGGTTGAAAGTTTGTATCAGTACTTCGCCGGCCTGTTCCGCCCGTCCGGCTCGTCCGGCCACCTGCAAAAGACGCGCGAATGTTTTTTCCGAAGCCCTGAAATCCGGCAGGTCAAGACTCGAATCAGCCGACATAACACCGACCAGAGTAACTTTGGGAAAATCAAGCCCCTTGGTGACCATCTGGGTCCCAAGCAGAAGATTGGATTCTCCGGATGCGAACCCGGCCAGAATCCGGTGGGCATTCTGTCGTCCGGAAGCGCTGTCGGAATCGAACCTCGCCACACGGACATTTTCAATAAAACGCGGCAAAGAGTCCTCTACTTTCTGAGTGCCTACTCCCAGAAACATAATATCGCCCGATCCGCACTCGGGACATTGTTTCGGGACTGCTTCCACGCGACCGCAGTAATGACAGGACATCCGATTACCCGACCGATGATAGGTCAGGTTAACCCGGCAATGACTACAACTCGGCACAAAGCCACAGTCGAGACATTTGGCCCGAGGAGAATGGCCGCGGCGGTTAAGGTAAAGAATCACCTGCTCGTCAGCCGAAATGCGACTTTCTATGTGCTGCTTCAAAGGCAGACTGAAGAACGCGAGGTTCCCTTTCAGGCGTTCTTTGCGCATGTCGACAATATGGACGATGGGAAGTTTCGCTTCGCGAGGTCGCCGGGACAAATGGAAAAGCCGGTAACGGCCGGACTTCGCATTCGTGTATGATTCAAATGAGGGTGACGCCGACCCCAGCAGAATCGGAATATTGTTAATACGCGCTCGCATAACAGCCGCGTCACGACCATGAAAGCGCGGGGACGGGTTGTCCTGTTTGTATGATGAGTCGTGTTCCTCATCGACCACGATCAAGCCCAGCTTTTCCAGCGGGGCAAACAACGCCGAGCGAGGTCCGATAACCAGTTTGAACCGTCCGGAGCGTATGCCGCGCCAACTTTCAAACCGTTCTTTCGCCGTCATCGCCGAATGCAGGATAGTCACCTGGTCGCCGAAAAAACCCCGGAAATAGGCCAGGGTTCTTCCCGCCAAAGCGATCTCCGGAGTCAGGACAAGGGCGGTTTTGCCGTTTTCGATCACTGTACGACACAGGTGGCAGTAAACAATCGTCTTACCCGAACCGGTCACACCGTGAAGCAGGTTGACCGAGAAACCATCATCGATGGTTTTGGATAGTTCATCCACAACTGTTTGTTGTTCTCCGTTAAGACGGATAGACTGCACCTCTACTCGGGATTCTATAAAGTCGAGAATACCGGCCGGAGAATTATTAAACTCCGGGATAAGCACTTTTGCTTTGACGGCTTCGCGAATAAGGTAATCGGTCCATCCGCTGGCTTTCAGCTCGGCGCGGCTACGTAAGGTATCAAACGGTGCCAGTCCGGTTTTGCGACGTTTGAAAAAGCGATCGAAAAGCTCTATCTCGGCCGCTCGATATCCGGCGGGTGAGGCGCTACGCTCCTTTTCCAGCCGCCAGTCTTCCTCAATCACTCCCTCATCGAGCAGCCTGTGGAACATCTCGTTCCTGCTTCGCATGGTTTTAATAACGGCCCCGGAAATGCGGTCACCGGGTTTTACCTTTCTGCCTGATAACTGATTAAGCTCGTCATCTTCACGCAAACAACGATAACGAACCGAACTTTTCCCCTTGAATACAGTCGGGAGAGCTGCGGTAAAACAGTCGGCGGGATTGGCGAAGTAGTATTCGGCTAACCAGAGACAGAGCCGAAAGAGATCATCCGAAAAGTAAGACTGCGGGTCAAGCAACCTTATCACCGATTTCAAACGAAGTCCCGGTCTTGGCTGAGCGGGTGCAATATAGTACCCCGCTTTGCGAGTGCGCCCGAACGGCACCAATACACGCTGTCCCGGCTGGGGTCGTTCCAATGTATCAGGCAGACGATAAATGAATGTCTGCCTGAGCGGGCCGGAAACAGCAACCTCCGCCAGCGTTTCGTCGGTTTTCATGTTCAGTATCTCGTGAAGAACAAAGCGGCAGGCTCACACCTGCCGCTTGCATTCTGTTTTATCATCACCGGCATATCTGAACAGAAATGCCCAGGGAACCTGTTTTTCACAACAGCAACTACGGTTTCATTTCAGCTATTTTTTTTCGAGCCGCCGCTTCTTTCTGTTTCATTTTCTGGTTCTGGTACAGTTCCGCCAGCTTTTCCCAGACGCCTACTTTGTTGGGATCAAGCTCGACCGACTTTTCATACGATTTGATCGCTTCATCGAAGCGGCTGAGCCTGATCTGAGTATCACCCAAGTATGTCCAGTACTCAGCGTTATCCGGCCTGATCGCACAAAGCTGAGCATATCCTTCGGCGGCATCCTCGTATTTCTGCCTCAGCGAACTAACCAGACCATACATGTCGGCCACGAATTCATCATTGGGATCGGACTGGAAAGCACGTTTGAAATAAACGTGCGAGGAATCAAAGAAGCGGTCGCTCTCCGCTCTCCAGTGTTTGACTTTGTCGGTATCTCCGGCATTCTGATAAACCCGTGATGAATCAGCCGCCTTTCTCGCCTGGTCGTTGAAATAACGACCGATGCCGGTGAGCACTTTCATATGACCGGGATTTAGGGTGAGTATCTGCTGGTAGACTTTCATGGCTTCATCGTACTGTCCGCAATTATTATAACAGATACTGAGATTGTACAGCCAGGTAGTGTCCTGAGGATTGGCTTCCAGATAAGTTTTCAGATATGGTATAGCATCACAGTACTTGTTCATATTAATATAGGTATAGCCGATAGAAAGGGCCATGTCCGGTTTGTTTTCATCAGGCGCTTTCTCAAGCCCTATGATCTGCCATTCTAACGCTTTTTCAGGGTTGTTCAGCTTGTCGTAGGCGCTCCCTATTCCGATATAGGTCTGGTGATTCTGGGGATCTACGATAATGGCCAGTTCCATATTGGCGATACAGGAGTCACCATTGGCCTGGAGATTCTTCTCAAATATAGCGCGTGTCGCGGAGTCATCCGCTTTGGCAATCTCCGCCTGAAGTTCACCCATAGCAGTCAATTGCTCAACACCCTGATTGTAGAAGATACGCCAGTAATTATCACGAGTAGCATCTGCCTGCTCGATATACTTCTTGCAGTTTTTTCGGTACTTCTTCTTGATCTCCTTGTTATTGCAACAGAGACTCAACGAATCAAAGTACGCCACCATCTTTTCGACATAAGGCTTTTTCTTTCGAGGATCGGCTGTCTTCTCGATATAGTCGACATTAATCTGAGCCATCCAGTTAAGCGCCTCAGCGTCGGGGCCATAATACATAAACAGCGAATCCAGCATCGCTATCGCTTCCGGATAACGCTCGATATCACCGGAAATAATGGCAATCTTGGCCGATTTAATATATGCGCCCACCGGCAGTTTGCGGGCTTTTTTACCTGCCATAGCAGATAGAGCCACGATAACCGTCAGAACACAAAAAGTGATTATCTTAGTGTAAAGTTTCAAAAGTTCCTCCTGTCATTTCCAGTCTCTGCATATCAACGGGGGAATGTAATCAGTAGGTATCACCTTGTCAACCGACAGTCCCTCATCTTGAGGTAAAACGGACCAGCATGTTCAATTGTGCTGTCTGACCGGCCTTGACAGGTATGTCAAACTCCACCGTGCTGGCATTTTTCCTTTTGAACTCATAATTGGATTCCAGGATATCCCAGTAACCATAAAAACTCTTTTCAACGGTAACCATGACATCGGCCTCTTTGCGGTTACGCAGTTCGATTTCATACTGACGGTCTTCAACTTTCGCTGACACTCGTTGCTGGCTGATTAGTTTTTGCTCCGCGACTATATCGAAGGCATTGCCGACTTTGACCGTGACTTCTTCATCTTTGGGAGTGTGGTCGATACGATCTTCCCCCAGAAGAATCATCGCCCCATCGTCATCAGCCTTGAACAGTCGAATCCGGCCGGCGGGCAACGGCATTCCAAGGCCGTCCGATTCGCTGTTGATGAACTTCAGGCGAACTTCGACATCAGAGGGGTGGCGGTCCGGCCGGTATACGAACAGCTTGTCGACAGTAGTACGAGCCGGCTCGAACAATGAGATCTGTTTGATCTCTTTATCAGCTACGGTAGCACGGCGCGGGAGGGTGTACATGTGGTATTCAAAAAAAGCTTTCTCCTCGAATCCGGCACCGGTAGCCATTTCAGCCATCGCCATCCCTTTGGCCAGTATACGCGGCGGACTGGTCGCGCGGTTGATATCACCGGCGACCAGTTTTAACGTAGCGTTTTTGTAGGTCTTACCGGAGTTGTTGGTTATCGAGGACCAGCCGGACAGATCAAGACTATTTTCATCGCCGCTGAGCAGGCCGACATATTCAGCCGTCCAACTCAGGCCGCCGGTTTGATAGCCCACGCGGCAGTTGAACCTCCCGGCCTTATCCGCATCGTATATCCAGAACAAAGTAGGCCGAGTGATAAGACCGTCGGGGAGTTTCGGGAAATTGACTTCGGAGATATTTTCCAACAATACAATCTTGATCCGACCCGACTTCTCCATCAGGGTTACCGCGCCACCGGCATAGGCCAGCAGCGTACCGGTAAACATGCGACCTTCCTTGTCGATCAGTTCGATATCCTTGTCGATATACTTCTGATACATCTGTTGCGGGCTGACCAGATCGTAAGCGTAGTTCTGCTCCAGAATACCTACCCTGGCGTCACTGCCGATCAGTTCAAACCTGACCGAGGCGGCATCGATCTGCGCCGGCACATCCCGGAAACTCAGCCGCCCGATTCCTTTCTCAAATTCAAGCAGACGGGTTTCCGAGATCACACCCAAATTGCTGTTGTAAACTGTCACCGCAACTTCATCAGCTCCGACCGGAACAGCCGGAATCAGCAAACATAGAATCATCAACATCTTGTTCATCATGAACCTCCACAGGTTATACCGTCACCTCCCACCACTGTTTCAAGCTACCTCGGGGAGGGGATCATCGGCAAGTTTAATTATGATACCGGATAAATGACGATTTCTTCCCGGAATTAAAGACCAATTACCAGGAAGCAGAATTGAGCGTAAGTTCTATACGGGCCTGGACTTGCTCCGGAGTCGGGTTGAGTTCTTCAGCGGAAAATGACCCGTTTTCAGGGTCGATCCGCTCAAAAATCTGCTTATAGAGCTGATAGATAAGTTCGAGGCTGATACGATATTGAGCAGTAAACCGTTCGCTGTTTCGATCCAGCGCCTGCCGGGCGCGATTGCGATAATAGTCGGCTATTCGATAGTAGTCCGCCATCAGGCTGCGAAAGGGAGCGGTGATCTCATAGTCGGCCGCGATTTGTCTTAACCCGGTTTTCGATATACCATGTTTATTAAGCAGCTCATCCGAAAAGTAGTTAAGCCCGGCCTGTTGGTCTTTTTGAAAATCCCGGATTATGTGCACAAGGTAGGAAAACAAAGCTAAGGGACGAGCAATCACGCGAATATTGAAATCAGGCCGAGAAGGCACATCTTTCCTGAGAGTAACTCCGCAGAGGTGGACGAAAATAGCGGCGGGCGCAATCGCCGAACCTTCACAGTAACGCAGGAAAGCGGCAAAGTTTTTGAAACTGTCGTGGTACAGATCATAGATCATCGCCCCGGCCAACCGTTCCCACGGCCACAGAGGGATCGCGAACCTCTCGCGGACAGCCATCAGACCGACAAGAGAAGGGTCCGTTGTATCTCCCGAACGCAAACGGCTGACCGCCTTTTCGATCTGTTTACTAATCTCTTCCCTGCGTCTTTCGGTGAGCGTTGTTTCCGCAATCCGGGCGTTATCGACCAAATCATCGATTATTCGCATCGAGCGGTAACAGATGCGGAAGGCGGCGTAGCGGTCATCATCCCATACTCGCGCGGCAATGTCCAGGATCGGATTGGTAAGTATCCGGCTGAAATCAACATCCGGGATGTATTCAATACCGTCGTGTCGATTTCTGGTCATACTGTTTTAACTTTCCACTGCACCCAATTAGTATAAGATTATACGTATGCCTGATCAATTGCGCCTGTTGGTTTTAACTCATAATTATCCGCGCTGGTATGGCGATCACGCCGGAATCTTCGTCTCGCTTCTGTGCCGCAGGTTAATCGAACATTCGATTCAGCCAATCGTCCTGGCGCCGCATGACGCCGGAGCGCCGGAGTATGAAGAAAACTCGGGCGTAGTAATACATAGGTTCCGGTACGGTTCCGATGAAGAAGAAACACTGGCCTACCGCGGCAATATGCACCAGATCGTGACCGGATCACTGACCGGTCTCACCCGCTTTCGGCGGTACCTGAGAACATACAAACATGCCGCGATGCGACTGATCGAAGACGACGGGGCTGATGTTATCGCCGGGCACTGGCTGGTACCGGCGGCGCTGGTGATGCGGTCTTTCAAGGAAAACCTGCCGATGATCCTTTCCTCGCATGGCAGTGATATCAGGCTGATCGGAATAGCCGGAGGTCTGCCGTACAAGTACCTGAAATCATTTTGTCGCCGGCTGTCGCGCTGGACTTTCGTCTCAAGCTACCTGCGGGACCAGGTGCTGAAAATGGATTCACAGTTGTCAGATCAGCTTGAAGTACTCCCCCTGCCGCATGATGAGACTATCTTTCGGATCGATCCGTCGGTGAGCAAAGAGGAATATCTAATAGTGGCGGTGACCCGGTTCACCGAGCAAAAGCGGGTGGGGCATCTGATCGACTCGTTCAGGCATGTGTATGACAGTACTCCTGAAGCACGGATGGAAATCTACGGAGTCGGTCCCCTGAAGAGCCAGATTGAAAGTAAAATACAGTCGTTAGCCCTCACTAACCGCATAACTATCCATGAACCGATTCCCCAGGACGAATTACGTGTAGTATACAACCGCGCTTCGGTGGTGGTGCTGAACTCCTGCCGTGAAGGGTTCGGACTGGCTCTGTCTGAGGCGATGCTGTGCGGTACGGCGGTGGTGGGAGTGGATTCAGGCGGAATTCCGGACATTATCGAACATGAAAAACGCGGCCTGCTGGCGCCGCCGGACAATTCCGAAGCGCTTGCCGAAGCTCTTGGCCGGATGTTGTCGGACAGGACTCTCAGGCAGAAGCTCGCGCAAGCCGGACATGAATTCGCGATCGAACATTATGCGTCGGGGCCGCTGGCGAAACGGTATGCTGAAATTGTCTACGAAGCCGCCGGGCGCAATCGTTCACTTTGACCCGGCAGCAGGATCTGATTTCTCCCGGGGCGGGTTGAGGATCTCTTCGGGGATTTGAACTTTGGGAACAAAAACACCGAGGTAACGCTGGTACCATTTCCACTTCTTTTTTTCGGCCTTCATGAACTTTTTGATCCGCTTCTCACGAGCCATGGCCACGGCATCATGCGCTTCGATTTTCAAAAGCAGTATCTCGATCGTTTCTCGCTTTTCCAGCGCGCAACGAAAAGTGTCATAGTCCTTGATATTGAACACCGCCTGAATAATCGGCTCAAAGAAAACCATCGCCTGTGATCCGATAAAATTAAGCGGCTTGACCGATTCCAGCGCCAGAATCGCCGGCACGCTCATCTTCCACTCCACCACTTTCTTCGCCAGCTTTTCAAGGACCGCATCTTCTTCAGCCGGAAGCGGCGGTTTTTCCGGGTCGGGCATGTTCATGTTCGATTTGAACAGATTCACGCGGTGGTTTCCCTCGAAGAGGTTTCTTCAGCAGGCTCACGATTGACACGTTCCCGAACGAAAGCGATAACCTCGTCACGGTTGCCCGAGAACATCAGGTAAAGACCGCGAAAGTTCTCAAGTCGTGACGGCTCCGGGAAGGGGGACAGCAGTACGCCGTTTTTGTCCGGATAATAACTGCGATATTGCGACCACGGTTTCGTGATGGTTGTAGTAGTAGTTTTTACTGTTACCGTTTTTTCGGTCAGTCGGTAGCTGGTAGGAAAGTAAAACTTAGCCAGAGAACCAAGCATGACAACCAGAGCCAGCACGGTAAAAGCGCGCGAGTCGGTACTATAATAAACCGCCAGGCCGACAATGATGACAAAAAGCGACACCGCAACCGTCACCAGAGGACGGCGCGTAGCCGGATGACACCTCCAGCTCAGGCTCTCCTCGGTATCGTCTGAGAGTTCGACCTCCGGTCCTATATCGTCTCTTTCTTTTTCAGCCTCGTCAGCCATTATTGATTCTATTCCGCCGGGCGGTATCGTTCTTTCTTGACCCGCTCCATCATCTCCATCAGCTCCTTTGGTTCAAAGAGCTTTTTCTCGATAAGCAGACGAACCAGAGCTTCCTGGGCGAGGTTATTGGACAGAGCCAGTTCCTCATACGATACATCACGCTCTTTGCCGTCCACAACCATTTTCAACGCGATCTTCTTGTCATCCATTCAAATGCCCTCGATTTTCTGTTGCGGGTCGTTTCTCATCTGGTTGAATATAAACTATCCGGTGGAAAAAGCAATCGACCGCAGGTTATTCGGTCGGCGGTTCATCGGCAACGGTAGTGGTCTGGTTAAGCGGCCGGGCTTCTCCGGAGACAATTCGGTAGAGCGGCATATACATATTTTCACGATACTCGGACCAGGTCACACGTCCGGCCGCTCCGGCGAACTCACGAATCCCGGCCAGGTTCTTTACCAGTCGTTCGCGATCGTTGCCGACGGCTTCAAGGGCGTTGATCAAAAGACGCATCGCATCATAACCGAGAGCGGCAAGACGGCTCGGCTGTTTGCCGTAACGGCTGTCAAAAGCCGCCGCGAACTGAACATAGTCACCGGTGTTGCCTGCTGAAAGGAAAGGAGAAGAGATCACGGCGTTGCGGGTGACATCATCGCCAAGTTTCAACACCGCGTCATCGGCCCAGCCGTCACTGCCCAGATAGGCACCCTCGATCTTGTAGAAACGAATCTGCGGCAGCAACTGCCTCAACTGTCTCGGCTCACCCGGCAAGTACAGACAATCTATCTCCACGGGGATACCATCGGGGTCAAGCGTATCGCCATATTCGTTGGTAAAAAAGATCGAGTCGGGAGGCAGGCCCCAGATCATCGCTTTAAGATCGCGCAGGTACGGTCCGAAATCCCGGTCACGCGGACGGTAGTATTCCACCGCAATGATTTCCCCCCCCAGTTGCTCGAACTGTTTCGAGAAGGCGCGGGACATTCGCAGATGGTCGGCCGACGAGGAGGTCAGAATCACCGCCGAATCGGCGCGCAGGCTGTCGATGGCATACTGAGCCATCCTGAGACCCTGCAGTTCGATATTGGGTGAAAGCTGAAAAGTAGTCTCCGAAAGGCGGGCCAACCCGGCCTGGGTAGCCGCGGGAACGATTATCGGAAGATCCCGGCACGCCAGGGTTGCCGAAGTGAGCGCCGCCGCATCCGAGGTCAACGGCCCGACCGCCGCCGGGATCGAGTTGTCTTCGGCCAGTTCGGAAGCCAACCGTGCCGCTTCCACCGGGTCCGCCCTGGTATCATGCGGCGCCAGCTCGATCAGCTGGCCGGTCTCGTTGCGGTATTTCTCGGCCGCAATGACGGCGCCGTTGAAAATGTCCTGACCGTATCCGGCCAGTTCACCGCTGAACGGCATCATTATCGGTATGGTCAGAGCGCCGGTAAATCTCCGCGGACGCTTCGGTTGTTCCGGACGGGGGGCAACCGTCACGCCGCACTGCTTCAGAAGGTCCTCGGCCTCCTGTGCATTCACCCCTCCAGTCAGGTAAGGAGCCGCGTCGCTTACTACCGCACACAGCTTGTCATCAGGGATATCTATGAACAGCTCCGGCGACAATGCCACTGTCGACGCATGAGCATAAGCCGCTTTCAATGATTTTTGAACCAGCTCATCCAGCCGCTGATCCTCCGACAAACGATAGGCGTTGAGCCAGCTTTCCACCGCCTCGGTGCTGCGACCGAGCCGATACCGGCAGTTACCGAGAAAGAAGTACGCGTAGGAAACTTCGACAGAGTTGCCGAAGCGATCAATATAATAGCCGAACCCGGCCAGCGCTTTGGAATACTCTCCCAGATAGTACTGGCACTTTGATCTTTGAAGAACGAACAAATCGACATTTTTGCTGTCAGGAAAACGCCCTTCCAACTGCATGAAAACTGCAGCGGCGCCGAAGAAGTCACCCTCGCGCATCATTCGCAGTCCGTTATGATACTCCGAAAGAACCTCGCCCTCGTCCTCAATGCCTGCCGAAAAAGGCGCAGCGAAAAAGAACATAACAAGAACAAGACTGAATAATACCGGTCTGACGCTTACCTGCATTAGAGTTGATATTTCCCGAAGTCTTCCGGGTTGATCCTTTTCAGACGTTCCCTGAGCGATTCCCGATCGGTCGGCATGGGCGGAGTCTCGCTCGCCTGATCGTCGGTACTGATGTTAAACAGTTCCTCGTTAACGAATATTTTCGCCTTGGTTTTCAAGGCGAGGGCGATCGAGTCGGACGGGCGCGCGTCTATTTCATGGGTCCGGTCGTTGCATTTCAGATGGATGCGAGCATAGAAAGTCTGATCTTTCAGCTCGGTCACCTCAACCCGGTCAACCCTGGCCTCCATCGATTCTATCACCGTACGCAGGAGGTCATAGGTCATCGGGCGACGCGAACTGATCCCGGAAAGCTCCATGGCGATACCCCAGGCTTCGGCATGGCCGATCCAAATCGGGAGCACCTTGTTGATACCTATCGGGGCCAGAATCACTACCGGCGAATTGGTGGTCATATCCATCGCCAGCCCTTCAACTTTTGCCTCCAGCAGATTCATCGTTACGACTTCTTCACCACCCAGAGTTTCAGCTCGGCAGTAACATCCTTCTCGATTTTGATCGGCACCGTGTAAACACCCAGCACCTTGATCGGTTCTTCCAGTTTAACGGCATGTTTGGGAATCGTAATCCCTTCTTTGGCCAGAAGTTCAACCACATCGTGAACAGTAACCGAACCGAAAACCTTCTCTTCTTCTCCAACCAGGACCTCAGCCGAAACTTCGAGTTTTTCGATCTTATCTTTGATAACTTCAGCTTCGCGACGAAGTTTCCTTTCCCTGATCTCTTTCTGGCGGGTTATTTCATCGATCGATCGGAGATTCCCTTTACTGGCTACAACCGCCAGATTGCGCGGGATCAGGTAGTTTCTGCCGTAACCGTCTTTGACCTCGACCGTCTGGCCGGCCTGTCCGATATCGGGGATATCTTCTCTAAGAATTACTTTCATCACAAATCCTTCCTGTACAAAAACACAAACTTATCTTTTTCAGGTCGCCTCCGCAGGCGAAGTTTCCCGGCTGCGCCAGTCGGCAAAGCTGTCCACAAAACCGAGCAGTATCAGAAGACCGAACAATGCAGCCGCCGCAAGGAAGCTCCAGAACTGAGTAACAAACAATAGTAGATAGAAGCTGACCTTCAGCAGGCGCGAAAGCTCCAGTCTGTTCATATAATACTCGATCAGGGCCAGCCCGGCAACAGAATAGTAAACAGCCATTACAGCGATGATATTATCGGCGACCAACTGCATCGTTCCGCTGCTGAGCAGCCGGGCGGCGATAGCTACAGCCAGAAGCGGCGTAAAACCAAACGGTATCCGCCACCGACTGAACGGCGCCCAGATCCGACGATCGGGATGGTTTCGAGCGGTCAGGTACGTAAATAATAAAAAACCGAGGCTGAATTGAAAGAGGGCGCCCAAAGTAGTGAGGGCGGGTACAAGCCGGGTTATGACCATAAACATCTTTTCGCTCTGGATCAGCGCATCCTGAATGATCTCTTCACCGACACCAAACGAGCGGTACAGTGTCTCCATCTCGCTTAGGATGTTGGGCAAATCCTCGCTCATGCGGGTCATCAGAGGTTGCCACATACCGGCAAAACCGGCCGCGAAAAAAGCCGCAACAGCCAGACCGGCGAGCAAATAGACCCGTCCGAACGAACGTCCGTCGGCTAAAAAACGCCCCGTGATAACTCCTCCGAAAAGCAGCATACTACACCCGGTCAACAACGGCCAGACATTGGACAGTCCTGAAGCCATAAAGCCCAGAACAAAGGCGACTATCGCACTGGCCCACAGCAACCCGCTTCGACGGTCGAAAGCCAGCCGGGCCAGGCCGTAGTAGAGATAGATTGTCGCGAAATAAAGCCCGACTGAGATCAGCATAGTGATCAACAGCGGCGCTTGCGAGGCAATCTCCGACCAGGCCAGTGCGGCGACTACCGGAAACAGCAGAGCAGTAACTAAATGACTGCCGTGCCTTGCCGGATCGGTCGACGGACCGGCAGCCGTCAGAGCGGCCGGTTTTTCACCTGTAAGATTCACTCTCGAAGGCCATGATTGCCAGAATCCGCGCGCGTTTCACCGCCTGGGTCAGCTTGCGCTGATGGCGGGCGCAGTTTCCGGAGACACGGCGGGGAATTATCTTCCCTCGCTCATTGACAAACCGCCGGAGCAGTCGTTCGTCTTTGTAGTCGACGTGCTCAATTTTGTTTTCGCAGTAGCGGCATATCTTGCGTCGTTTCATTCTCATCTCAGCCATATCAAAAAGTCCTTTCAACTACTTTCGGGAGTTCATTCGGTCAGCACACTGAACAATGACCGTACAACCCGAACTCATCAGGAAAAACTAAAGCTCTTCATCCTCACGGTATTCTTCAACCGGCGGTTCTTCAGCCGGAGTCGGCGCGGCCGGTTTTTCCTCGACCGGTTCCGGCTCAACAGTGGCCGGCTCGGATTCCGTGGTCTCAGCCGCCGGGGCCGGTTCCGGAGTTGATTCAGCTTCCGGCGTGACCGACTGATCGACAACAGGCTTTTCTTCTACTTCAGCTTTGACCTCTTCGGTTTTGGGTTCTTCAGCTTTTGTCTCCGTGGTCGGAACAGGAGAAACGGGACTGTCGGCTCCCGAGTCGGAGCTGCGCGGACGGCGGTCCCCACCGGGTTCGCGGCGACCAAAAGGACGGCCGGAGCGGTCGCCCCGGTCATGGCGATCGTGCCGATCACCGCGGCGCCCAAAGCCCATGTCGATTTCTGCCGGAGGCGCATCCTTATCCGGAACAGTGCCTTCGTAAACGACAGTCAGATGCCTGAGATACCCTTCACCCAGTCGCATGTGACGGTCGATATCGGTGACAATCGTCTTGGGACCTTCGAAGATGAAATTGGCGTAATAGCCCTGAGTGTGCTTTTTGATAGGGTAGGCCATGCGACGAGTGCCCATGCGATTCTCATAGACTATTTTCCCGCCGCCTGCGGTAATCAGCTCCGTGACCGCCCTGACCTGCGAATCAATGGTAGCATCATCGGTTTGAGGGTTAATAATGAACGTGGTTTCGTAAAGTCTCATCAGGTATCCTCCCTGTGGACGTTGGTTAAAGGTTCAAACGGCCTGACTCAGGATAACCGGGAAAGTCAGGCAGGGTTAACATTATATTTCGACATCACCTCATCGAGGCAATGATCTATAGCAAACAAGACCGCCTCAACAGCGGTATCGATCATTTTATCTTTGGGCGCGATCTCGTCGCGCTCGAAACAATCCAGCACGAAGTCGGCCCTGTTGACATTATCGGGTAACGGGCCGATTCCCAAACGCAGGCGGGGGAAGTTTTCACTGCCGAGAGCAGCGATAATCGAGGCCAAACCGTTATGGCCGCCATCAGACCCACCGGGACGAAACCTCAACCGGCCCAGCGACAGGTTAAGATCATCGACCACCACCAGCATCCGGGTCGGATCGATATTTTCACGTTGTAAAAGAGCTCCAATCGCCACGCCTGAGCGATTCATCAGCAACCGCGGCATCATTAAAATAAGCTCACGGCTGTTCACGGTCGCTGCGGCCCAGTCATATTCGACTGTTGACCGCCTGACCCCGGCTCGCAGCGCTTCGGCAACGCCACGCACAACTTCAAAGCCGACGTTGTGACGGGTGCCGGCGTAGGCGGCGCCGATATTTCCCAGTCCGGCGACAAGTGAAATCATAACAACGCTGCCCACGGCAGCTTTGGATAATAGGCACAACCGCCCGATAAGTCAAGCTGTTTCGGGGCCTTGAGAACCATCGGGCAGTTGGCCGATTTTTTATGTCGTGTCGGGTCCTGAACAGGCCGCAGGTCTGTTTGAGGACCGATACCAGACTCCTTGTAATATAAACAGCGTTGGGCCACGCGGATTTTTCGGCACGAATCCGCAGAACCCCACCCAACACAGGAAAATGTGGGGCGGGAAGGTCCTGTTTTATTTCAATATTAATTCTTGTCGACTTGAAGTACATTCACCTGATTTGTGGTGACAGCTTTACGTAGCAGAATGACACATCGTCAAATTGCGACTTAACAAAATGGAGAAATCGTACTTCGAGTTACCGATTGTCGGAACCAGGTATGCACAGGTAACGTTAACTTAGCTTGTAAATAAACGAACGCAGAGCTGGACCAACGAAGACAAAAAGAAAGAACAATCACTACTACTAAAAGGAGATAAAAATGGAGAACTGGACTGAAACGCTGCTGGAGTGGACCTACCTGTATGGTCCCAGAATTATCGGCGCGTTGGCAATTGTCATTCTCGGTCGTATCGGCGTCGGGATTGTCACGGGCATCATAAGCCGTCTGATGAACCGTGCAAATGTCGATCAGACGCTCACCAGGTTTGTGGTCAATCTCACCCGGATCGCTTTGCTGGTGTTTGTTTTGATTGCCGCCCTGGGAGCGCTTGGTTTCGAAACGACATCGTTTGTGGCGGTGATCGGCGCGGCCGGCCTGGCGGTCGGTTTTGCCTTGCAGGGGTCGCTTTCGAACTTCGCCTCCGGAGTCATGCTGGTGATTTTCAGACCGTTTTCAGTCGGCGACTATGTCGAAGTCGGCGGGCAGTCAGGGTCGGTTGAGGAGATTCATATTTTCAACACCGTGCTGAATACCCCCGACAATAAAAAAGTGATTATCCCGAACAGTAAAATCACCGGCGACAATATCGTAAATTACTCAGCCAAAGAAACACGAAGGATCGATTTCGTGTTCGGGATCGGTTATGATGACGACCTGCTCAAAGCCAAGCGGATCCTGGAAAATATTATTGCCGAGGACAATCGTATTCTTGACGATCCGGCGCCAACTATCGCCGTAGCGGAGCTTGGCGACAGTTCGGTCAATTTCGCCGTCCGTCCGTGGGTCAGAACATCCGACTACTGGGCGGTAAAATTCGACATCACGGAGAAAGTAAAACTGGTCTTCGACCGTGAAGGAATCAGCATCCCCTATCCGCAGACCGATGTTCATCTGTATCAAACGACCGCAGGATAAAATGGAGGTATCCGTGAAAACAACAGGGTTTGTAACAATAGCTATTCTATGCCTGGCTATCACCGGAGGACATGCCGCCGACAGCACCGCCTCCGGCTGGAAGAAATCACTGACAGTCGACGCCACCGTGACGCAGACATCCTACTCCGATTCATGGGTCGGCGGTGAGGCCGGATCGGTAAACTGGGTCGGTAACATGAACGGCACCGCCGAAAAACAACTGCTTCCGTGGTTTGGACTCAGATCAATACTGAAACTTTCGTTCGGCCAGACTATCACCCAGGACGCCGAAACAAAGGACTGGAGTAAGCCGAAGAAATCAACCGATCTGATCGATTGGGAAAATGTCGGCAGTTTCAAACTGCAAAAATTCATTGATCCCTACGCAGCCTTCCGGCTGGAGTCACAGTTCGTCGACGCATCCGTAGAAGCTAAAAAAAGGTACCTGTCTCCGATGCGTTTCACGGAATCGGCCGGCGCTATCAGAAAGTTCTATAAAAAAGATAATGACCATATCACCAGCCGTTTCGGTCTGGCCCTGCGTCAGACCATCACCAGCGTAATAATCGACAGCCTGACTCTCACCGTTGAAGACTCCACAGTCAACGACGGCGGGCTGGAATCCGTAACCGACGTTGTGCTGACCCTGAGCGACCGTCTCATGTACACCGGTAAGCTGACTGTGTACAAGGCATTTTTCTTCTCCGGTAGCGACGCGGTCAAAGGCACACCCTACGAAGACGACTGGAAAGCGATTGATATCAACTGGGAGAATATTTTCGCAGCGTCGATCAGCAAGATTATTACCGTCAATTTCTACACGCAACTTCTGTACGACAAACAGGTCAGCAAGAAAGGACGGTTCAAGGAAACGCTGGGCATTGGATTTGTCTTCAAGCTGATCTGATATCTGATCGGACAACCACGATCGATTTGAGGGACCACGGTCGGGAAAGTCGTGGTCCCTGTCTCATACCGCAACCCGGTGCGGCCAGAAGCAGATACAAAATGTCGGGGGCAAACAGTTGCCGACTGATGAGTTCAGTTGCGGCAACTGCAACCTTCCGGGCCGGTCACCGGAGCGCAATTACAGGCGAAACTCATTTCGTCAATGGCCGTCCGTTTTTCTTTGTCCGGCGGCTTGACCACCGGGGGTGGTTCTATCGGGTTGCTCGGTGTGTTACTGCCGTCAACCATATCTTTGGATCGGGGTTGTTCCAGTGACTGAACAACCGGTACGATATGTTCAAGTCTTTTCACGATCTCTTCATCTCCCGGATATTCCTCGGCTTTATTTCCCTTGTTGGTGTAAACCAGTTTGTTGTCGATTTGCACTTCAAGTATTCCACCGCTCCCTTCGACCAAGTTGGCGGCAATTCCCACCTGCTTTTCAATTACAGCGGCCAGACCGGCCGCCTTAGGGAGATAGTTTCACTCCACGCAATAGACGATACTGACCGATACTTTATTCTTCCTGCGACTCATTTGTCCACCTGTATCCTTTTTTACATTCTGTTCTGACCGGCAATCAGAGCAGT
The DNA here is from genome assembly GCA_024278515.1 of Candidatus Zixiibacteriota bacterium. Lineage (GTDB taxonomy): Bacteria > Zixibacteria > MSB-5A5 > GN15 > FEB-12 > JAJRTA01. Next base: position 22,653 of record JAJRTA010000118.1, on the reverse strand, counting down.
GTATATCATCACTGACTTTCCTGCGATATAACAAGACAACGACAGTATTGTTTCCCGAAAGCGAACGAAATAATGCAGGGGAGTTCAGAGAAAGCTCAGATTTCAAGCAGACCGCTCGGCCCCATCAGTTCCGCGAAACAGCGAAGAATATGCTGGTCGTAGGCTTGTTTCATCGAAAACATGATTTTCAGGCAGGGGAAACTGTCGATCGCTTTCTGGTAAACGCGTTCTGTGGTCATGGCATCGAAAGTATCGGCGATAGCCACGATTCTGGAGAAAATATGCATCTCGGAAAAGTTAATACCGTTCGGATAACCGGAACGGTCCCCCCGCTCATGGTGCTGAAGCACCGGATAGACGGAGTTGGAAGCGAAATCCTCATCCCCTTCGAGTATCTCCACCCCCCATTTAGGGTGTTTTTTCATGATTTCGAATTCGTACGGGTTGAGGGCCGACCGTTTGTTGATAATCCGCTCGGAAATCCTTGATTTACCCAGGTCGTGCAGCAGCGCGCCGGTTCCGAGTTCATGAAGAAACTGTTCGTCCTTCTGCCCCATCTGCTGAGCAAGAGCAAGAGAAAAAGTACAGACATTGACCGAGTGAGTGTAAGTATAGTAGTCGAACGAGGTGATCTTCAGCAGATTATGAAATGCCTCCTGTCATCTCAGGATATACCCGACCGTTGTACTGACCAGTTCCTGAGAGCGTTTGACTTTATCGCCATAGGTCGGATTGTCGAATATATCTTTCACCAGCCCTTTGGATGTTTCATACAGGATACTGGCTTTCTTTTTCTCCGGGATATGCGGATCGACCAGCACCTTGTCGAGATTCTGTTCGATATAACGCTGGTAGTTGCCTTTGGCTTCCCCCTTGACATAAAGCCGGTCGACCTTGTTTTCAAGCAGTCTCTGGCGGGTCCGCTCGGTGAAGGGCAGATCGGCCGAGCGATATAGCACCATCCCGCTGTTGATCCGAAGAAACAGATCGAAGTCGAGTATCGAATCGACCCGCAGGCAGTCCAGGTAGATCGGGATAAACTGCTGTTCCCCCGAATCATGTTCCGACCGGTGAGCTGGAGAAGATGGTTGCGGCTTATTCACAGACATAAACACTCATATTCGTACACATACTCCGTCCCGTACATTATCGGCAGAAGCTGCCGTTGATTTAAAAAACCTCCGGCGCGGGCCGGAGGTTCAACCAAGGAGAGTATGGAGACGTAAGGGCGTTCAGGAATTATAATTGCGAACCATCCCCAAAACCGAATTGAGCGAGTCGGTTATACTGGTCAGAATCCGCGAGTATTTCTTCAAAAGCTCCGAGTATTGCCAGCGCATACGGAAAGCTTTCTCCGGAAAGTCGAACAGCTCAAGCAGGGTGGCTTTGTAGATCTCATCGATATACTGAATAACGTAATAGGGAAACTCCGGCACATTGGCGTCACGGACTTCTCCTTTGCCCAAACGGTCGCGGTAAACCTCGACCTTTTCGAGCATCACAGTACCGAAACACCAGGGGGTCATAACCACTCCGAGATTGGCTCCATCGGTGTAGAAGCGACGAACAGTCTGCAGTACCAGGTCGACGATAACGCCGCGGGCACGATAATAGGCCAGGGTTTCAACCGAATCGGGCGAGGTCTGCTCGATCTTTTCATCAAGAATCGCCCGTTCATGGCCGGCCCGTTTATAGACCATCTCGAGAAACCGATAATAGTCATCAAAATAGACTTTGGTGTTTTCAGATAACGACATCAGAAAATAACCGACGTCATCTTTACGGATTCTTGGTTCCCTGGAGTCGGCCAGCTTGTCGGCGGTGAAACCTCGTTGATACTTTGCGTCTAACATCTACACTCCTTTGTCATTCACGGCTCTGCAGCCCTTTTGAGCGAAGAGTGTGCCTATCCGGGAGATTTCAGTCCGGTTGTGTCTGAATGGATGTTATCATGTTGCCGGACCGTAGCTTGATCGAACAGAAGGAAGGTTCTGTCGTCACCGGTCGAGACTGAAAACTGTTACACGCCATGCATCGGACTGTCTATGATTGCATACCGGTTCATCATGTATGATATTCTGCGGCGTGATGTTTCAGGTATCTGCTGTTCAAAAGTTGAACAGGAAACAGAAACTCGGTGCTACCCTCCCGGTGGGACAACCGGATGTTCACATCCTATATCTTTTCATTGGCTATGAAAATTCAGCTACAGCAGGTTGTAGAAATTAGCTGTTTTTTAGCTTGCGGGTTATACGACCAGTTCTTATTATCGGCCTGATTTTAGGGCAGTTGTGTGTCCGTGCGGTCGCATTGCTGTCGGAAGGTGTGCCAATAGGATATAGAACGCCATAATAAAGGAGAAGAACAGGTGAAAAGCTTTGTTAAGGGACTTATATTGTTTGCCGTGATGATCGCGGTGGCTGTTCCCGTGAACGCCGACACCGAATTTAAGTTCTCTGGGCAGATCAGGCTGCGTGAAGAGATCGATAAACGGGATTTCGACACGGCCAAGACATTCCTGACATACGCGAATCTGCGGACACGATTCGGTGTGGAAGCGATTGTTGACAATAATACTCACGCCTTTATTCAGTTCCAGGACAGCCGATTGATGGGCGGCAACACACAGTTCGGCAAACCGGCCTCGTCCGGTCTGAATGACGGCAAGAATGTCGATGTCCATCAGGCTTATATTCAGGTCGATCGCTTACTGGTCGACGGACTCGGGATGAAAATCGGTCGGTTCGAAGTCAATTTCGGCAACGAGCGTGTCTTCGGTGCGGTCGGCTGGGATAATGTCGGTCGGGTATGGGAAGGCGGAATCGGCTGGTACGACCAGGAAAAGTTCCGCATCACCGGTTTCGGTCTCAAGGCTACCGAAAAGAATAACCCGTACTATCATGCTGATTTCGACGCAGGCGGTGTTTATGCGACTTACAAACCATACAACCTTGATTTGTTCTGGTTCTATGAATATGACGCCGACACCACCGGGTACTGGTACAATATGAACAGGCTCGACCGTCTCAACGCCGGGGCCTACTTCAAACGGGTCTATGAAGACCTGAAACTGGACTTTGAGTTCAACGGCGTCTACCAGTGGGGTCAGCAGCCGCGGGGACTTTACAATCCGCTGACCGGAGCCAACAAAGACAAGATCGATATCGCCGCTTACATGTTTGCCTTCGAAGCCGGTTATACTTTTGAGGCTCCGTTCAAGGCTCGTATCGCCGCCGGTATTGATTACACCTCGGGCGACGACGATCCTGATGATGACAAATTCAAGGCGTACAACAATCTTTATCCGACCGCGCACAAGTTCAACGGGTACATGGATTACTTTGTTGACGCCGCCAAGGCCGGTCTACCGTACGCCAATGCCGGGCTGGTTGATTTCATCCTCCGGGCCTCCGGCTCCCCGTATGAAGGATGGAAGGCCGCTCTGGACGCCCATTTCTTCTCGACCGACAAGGATTACATGTACTTTACCGATGAAGGCTCCACAGTCTATTCCAAGAAGGTGGGGATTGAGCTGGACGCGACAGTCAGCACTACTGTGATTGACGGTCTTCATCTGCAGGGAGGCGCCTCGATTTTCCTGGCTGATGATGATTTCAAAATGGCTTATACCGGCGCCACCGATACCGATCCGGGGTTGTGGTTCTACACCATGGCTACTGTGAATTTCTGATCTGGTAAATACTCGACAAAAAAGGTCGCCCTTTGACGGGGTGGCCTTTTTTTATTTGTTTCCTGTGGCAACGCCCGTTTTTTTATCTGTGCCAGGCCGAGCACAACAGGAGTTGTCGTTAATGGCGTCAAGAGTTGTATTCGTGCTCTTAACAAAAAAGTCGGACAATTCAAAAAGACAAAGGATATGTCAAGGTTCAAAGCAGAGGAAAGGGTTGCTCTATGAAACAGATCAGCTTATTCGTCGTGATCAGCATGATGGCTGCATCAGTCGTAATCGGACAGGGACGTTCGGTACCGGCATCATTGTCCGAGGAATCGGCGGCGTGCGTGGAATGCCACGAGGCCGATATGCCGGGGATGACCGGGGAGTGGCGTCACAGCCGGCATTATGCGGCTGATGTCGGTTGTTATGAATGTCACGCGGCCAACGAGGGAGATGCCGACCTGATCGAGCACAACGGGTTCAACATCGCGGTGATCGTATCCCCCAAGGATTGTTCGAAATGTCACCAGCAGGAGTATGATGAGTTTCAGAAATCGCACCATGCCGACGCCGGTAAGATTCTCGGTTCGCTGGACAACGTGCTCGGTGAAGTGGTTGAAGGGCCGGCCGCGGCTGTCAACGGATGCAAGCAGTGCCATGGTTCGATTGTAAAGGTCAACGATGACGGCAGTCTTGACCCGGATACCTGGCCGAATACCGGGATGGGCCGAATCAACCCGGACGGTTCCAAGGGGTCCTGCGCGGCCTGTCACTCACGGCATTCTTTCGACGCGGCGCTGGCTCGTCAGCCGGAAAACTGCGGCAAGTGTCATCTTGGGCCGGACCACCCGCAGAAAGAGATCTTTGAAGAATCCAAGCACGGTATCGCGTACTACGCCAACATTGACCGGATGAATCTGGGCAACGCCTCCTGGGTAGTAGGCATTGATTACTCCGCGGCGCCGACCTGTGCGACCTGCCACATGTCAGCCACCCGGGATCTGCCGCTTACTCACGACGTGGGTGACCGGATCAGTTGGACATTGCGCCCGCCGGTGTCGCAAAAAATCGATGCCGCCGCCAGGGCCAAAGGAAAACAAACCAAATCATGGGAAAGCCGCCGCAGTGATATGCAAAAGGTCTGCGCCAACTGTCATACTTCCAACTACGTCAAAAACTTCTACGTCCAGTATGACGGTGCGGTGAATCTGTACAACGACAAGTTTGCCGTCCCCGCCACCAGAATATACAAAAAGGTTCGTTCCAGCGGACTTATCACCAACGACATCGCTTTTGATGACAAGCTGGAATGGACCTACTTCTATCTATGGCATCACGAAGGCCGTCGCGCGCGGATGGGCGCTGCTATGTTCGCCCCTGATTACACTCAGTGGCATGGGTTCTACGAGATAGCCGAACGGTTCTACATGGAGTTCATCCCGGAAGTGATGGAGATCGTGGAAAAGGCCAAAACAGAAGGCGGAGACAAAGCAACCGCGGCCGAGGAAGTTGAAAAGATGGTTGCTGAAGTGTTCGAGATGGATCAGCACAAATGGTTCACCGGCAACGAACCTGCTGAAGTGAAAGCAGCCCGCAAAAAAGCTGCTGAAGAGTTCAGGAAACGTTACGCCGAATAAGACGTAATCAGAGGATTCCCGTCTGCGTGGAAAAGACGACGGGAATCGGCACAACGTATTCAGGTTTTCAGCCGGTCGTACGACCGTATTGTGTGAATATTACCGGCCGACTTTTTAAGATATGGCCTTTCGGCCTCAAATAAGACAATAAATGTTGTGTTTTTTTGTTAATTCTATTATTATTTGCTATAAACATGAACCATTTTGGTCGATCTTGTGTTATAAGAATTGAATGAATTAGATTTGACTGATATTTAGAAAGTTTCAACATACCTCTCTGTCTTTGTCTTCGTAAGAGTGAAGGCGTCCTTCCCGGGGCGCCTTTTCTCTATTTACGGCAACAACTTAGGGCGATGGTCGCGCCAAAAAAACACCGCCGACCCGGAGTTTGAAGAAACCATCCGGTCAGCGGCGGAAAATCTACTGAGTTAGTTCAGTTGTTACTTTTTTACTTTAAGCAGTTCCACTTCAAAAATCAGGGTGGAGTTGGGCGGGATCACATTTCCGGCGCCACGGGAGCCATAACCCAGATCCGGCGGGATAATCAGTTCGCGCACGCCGCCGACTTTCATGCCGGCCACACCTTCATCCCAGCCTTTTATCACCCGGCCGCCGCCGAGCGGAAAGGAAAAAGGCTGGCCACGGTCTTTGGAACTGTCAAACTTATTTCCCTTGCTGCCGTCTTTATTTCGCAACCAACCTGTGTAGTGGACTTCGACCATTTTCCCGGCCACCGCTTCATCTCCTTTACCCACAACATGATCGATATACCGGAGGCCGGATTTGGTTGTGATCGTCTCCACTTTTTTCTCCTTGTCGGCTGATTCCTTTTTTTTCTCTGTCACTTCTGCCTTTTTTTCACTGGTTTTCACCCTGGTTGAATCGGAGCCTGCTACATTGCAGACGAGGAAAGCCGACAGGGCCATGATGAGAAATAAATACTTCATTGTTTTCCTTTCCGGAATGGTTTTCGTGGACTCCATAGTTATACCATTATGATTTCTTTTCGTTTGGCGCCGGTTGAGACCATTTTGATCTCAACTTTCAGGTCCGCGGCAATATACTCAAGATAGGCCCGGGCGTTCGCGGGGAGATCGGCAAACGACAGGATGCCGGTAGTGTCTTCAGACCACCCGGGCAGGCTGGTGTAAACCGGTTTCACTTCATTCAAACGAGCCAGATCAAGCGGTACATCGGTGATGATTTTGCCGTCCAGATCGTAAGCATGGCAGACTTTCAGTTCGTCGAGACCATCGAGCACATCCAGCTTGGTAACGGCGATTGCATCCACCCCGTTAAGTCTGACCACGTGTCTGAGGGCTACCAGGTCCAGCCAGCCGCATCTTCGCGGTCGGCCGGTGGTAGTTCCGAATTCGTCTCCCTGGTTACGGAGGCGGTCGCCCATATCGTCGACCAGTTCGGTCGGAAACGGCCCGGCCCCGACCCTGGTAGTGTATGCTTTCACCACACCTATCACTTCATCAATAGCGCGCGGTCCGATACCAAGACCGGTCAGAGCGCCGCCCACCGTAGTGTTGGATGAAGTAGCAAACGGATAGGTGCCGAGATCGACATCGAGCAAACTCCCCTGCGCTCCTTCGTACAGAATGGTTTTGCCTGAGTCGATGGCTTCGTTGATATACCGTGACACATCGATTACCAGAGGACGGAACAGATCGGCCAGTTGTAACAACTCGCGATAGGTCCGATCGAGATCGGTCCGCTCGTCATCGGAACCGGTGAAGTACTGCTCCTTGATCGTGCGCTGGAACTCAAGCCTTTTTTTGAGTCGTTCCGGCGCGAACAGGTCAACGAGACGGATACCATGCCGGGCCACCTTGTCGACATAGGCGGGGCCGATACCCCGTTTGGTAGTGCCCAGGTTAGCGGTGCCGCGGCTGTGTTCCTGGACCGCATCGATCAGCTTGTGGTACGGCAGGACCAGATTGGCCGCCGGGGAGATCCAGAGACGATCCCGGTAGCTGATTCCGTTTTCGACCAACACGTCCAGTTCTTCTTTGATACCGAAGGGATCCAGCACCACCCCATTGCCGATAACACACTGTTTGCCCTCATGAAGGATACCCGACGGCAACAGGTGAAACTTATACTTACGGTCATCTACTACAATCGTATGCCCTGCGTTGGCGCCTCCCTGAAAACGGGCGATTATGTCAGCCTCGGCGGCCAGCAGGTCGACAATTTTCCCCTTGCCCTCATCACCCCATTGGCATCCCAGCACAATTCTGTTTTTGGCCATATTTTTTCAGACTCTCAAATTTTACCGGTCGTTCAGCAAATCGCCGAGAGCGGCCAGCAATTCATTTTTCCCTGTTCCTGACAGTGATGAAAAACCGATCGCCGGGAGACCCAGAGCTGTCTCGATCTGCCTTAGTTTTCGCGCTGTCTTGTCCCGGTTGAGCTTGTCGGTCTTGGTGACAACGATAAGAGTCGGCAGTCGGCTTTCGCCGAGCCACTCAAGCATCTGGAGATCATCGTCATTGGGGTCCCGTCGGCAGTCCAGCAGAAGCACCAGTCCGACCAACTGCTCACTGGTTTTCAGATATCCCTCAATCAGCTTCGCCCACGAAGCTCTTTCCGCTTTCGATACTTTGGCGTACCCGTAACCGGGGAGATCGACAAAATTGAAACGATCGTTGATCAAAAAGAAATTGAGCGATCGTGTCTTGCCGGGCGTGTTGGATACCCGGGCCATTTTTCGCTGTCCCACCAGACTGTTCAACAAAGTCGACTTACCGACATTGGAGCGTCCGGCAAAAGCGATCTGGGGCCGAGGATCACGAGGAATCTTATCCAGCGTAAAGAAAGACCCGACAAACTCACACTGTTTTATCTTAAGCACGGTATATTTATGTTTCTCGTTAACGGTCGACAGTGGTGGCCCGGTCACTGTCGCACTGTCGTTCACTGACGAGCTCCCGCCCGGTTGGTTCTGACTGTTTTTCTTCCGGTCAGTCCGGCAGGAGAATCGGCCATTACCAGTTTCAGACCGGCGCTTACCGTACGAACATAATGCAGCTTCAGCCCTTCAAGCAAATCCTTCGGCAGTTCGTTAATATCCTTGCGGTTCTTATCCGGGAGGATAATCCGGTTGATACCCAGTCTCCTGGCAGCGAGGAGTTTTTCATTCAGTCCCCCCACAGCCAGAATATCGCCGGTCAGGGTGATCTCGCCGGTCATGGCGATATCGGTCCGCACCGGAATACCGGTCAGGCTGGACAACATCGCCGCAAGCAATGTCAACCCGGCCGAGGGTCCGTCCTTGGGCACGGCCCCTTCCGGACAGTGAACATGCAATTCCAGGTTCTCGAAGAAATTATCGTCAAGACCGTAACTTCCGGCATGTCGGCGTATAAAGGCCAGACCGGCCGTGGCTGATTCCTGCATAACATCGCCCAGCGATCCGGTAAGTGTCAGTTTGGCTTTGCCTCGCAGGGGAACTACCTCGACGGGAAGCACTTCGCCGCCCATTTCGGTCCAGGCCAGCCCGACCGCGTAGCCAACTGTCGGTTTTGTCTTGATATTGGTGCCGGTATATTTGGGCGCACCCAGCATCCGGGTGACTTTGCTTTTGGTGAAGGTCAGTTTGCGTAAGCGCTTGCCGTCGGCAATAGTAACAGCCGCTTTGCGCATCATCGAGGATATTTGTCTCTCCAGCTCACGAACACCCGCTTCACGTGTGTAATGACGGATAATTTCCATGATGGCGTCATCCTCGAAAGCAACCCGGACTTTCTCGAGACCGTTCATTTTGCGCAGTTTCGGAACCAGAAAATCGGTCGCAATGGCCGCTTTCTCGAAATCAAGGTACCCGGGCAGATGGATGATCTCCATACGGTCCCGCAGAGCCGGCGGAATCGAAGCAGTTGTGTTGGCGGTGGTGATGAACAGGATGTCCGAAAGATCATATTCGACTTCAAGATAGTTGTCGGTGAACGTGCAGTTCTGTTCGGGATCGAGCACTTCCAGAAGCGCCGAAGCCGGATCACCCCGAAAATCGGAACCGAGTTTGTCTATCTCATCAAGCAGGAAAACCGGGTTCGACGCTTTGGCCTTCTTGATCGACTGGATTATCCGACCGGGCAGGGCGCCGATATAAGTGCGACGATGCCCGCGTATTTCGGCCTCGTCGTGAACACCGCCGAGTGACATACGCACAAACTTTCGGTCCAGAGCGCGGGCAATCGACCGTCCCACCGATGTTTTTCCTACTCCGGGCGGACCGACCAGACATACGATAGGTCCGCGGACTTTGCCGGCCAGACGCATTACGGCCAGATGTTCGAGGATACGCTGTTTAGGTTTATCCAGGCCGAAATGGTCACCGTCAAGGATCGAGCGTACTTCTTTGAAATCTGTACGATCTTCGGTGAAATTATCCCACGGCAATCCGAGCAGCCAGTCAAGATATGATCTGACAACTCCCGCCTCGGCAGAGAACGGATGCATCCTGGAGAGCTTTTTGATCTCATCTTCAGCTTTGGTCCGAACCCGTTTGGGGAAGTCCCCTGTCTCGAGTCTGGCGTAAAGATCGTCAACATCAGTTCCCGAGTCATCATACTGGCCCAGCTCTTCTTTGATCGCTTTCAGTTGCTGCTGAAGGTAGAACTCCCGCTGACTGCGTGACATCGATTCGCGCACACTGCCGTCGATCTCCTGTTCAAGATTGAGAATCTCGATCTCCTCTTTGAGCACAGCGGCCAGGATAATAAATCGCTCACGAGGAGTTTTTGCTTCGAGCAGTTTCTGCTTGGTTTCGATCTTGTGCAGAAGGTGAGCCGCTACCGTATCGGCCTGCTGTCCGTAATCCTCAATCGAGGCCAGTGAAACCAGCACCTCGTCCGGTATCCGGTGGTTCAGCCTGACGTATTCGGCGAAACTTTCTCCGACTGTCCGGGACAACGCTTCCGTTTCGCGGTCGAATGACGGACCGGCCGTATCGAATAATTCAAGGCGGGCCGAAATGTACCGCCCCCCGACGGACAGACTGACAGTGTGCGCCCGTACCAGCCCTTCCACCAGCACCTTGAGCATGCCGTTCGGCATTTTCATAACCTGCAGAATCCGGGCGACCACCCCCACCCGGTACAGATCGTCCTCTTCCGGGCTGTCGATTTCGGCGGTATGCTGGGCCAGCAATAGCACCAGCTTATCCCGAACCATTGCTTCCTGAAGCGCGTTGACTGTGAACTCGCGGCCGATCAGCAGCGGGTACATCATGTAGGGAAAGATGATCACATCACGCACCGGGATCACCGGCAGACGGCCGGGGATATTCAGAGTTTCGTCATTATGTACATATTTCATTGCCATATCTTTCTTCTATGCCGGGGACCGGCCAAACGTCTCAAAATATGATAAACGTCTCAAAGGGACAACTGCTTTTTGGGACTGAAAAAGTAAGTGATTTTGGTGACGGTGTGGCTGTTTCGGAAAAAGCCCGGCTATTTACCGGCCAGATAGCTCCAGAGCAATACCAGCAATACAACCAAAACCGGCAGTAGAAGATAAAGGCGGTAGGAAGGCGAATAACCTCCGATTTCATTCTCAATGGACTGTTTTTCAAGATGGCTGATCGCCTCCAGAGTAGCAATCAGTTCCTCGCAGTCGGTACACCTCTGCTCTTTTGGCTGGGCTGACAGGAGTCTTTTCAGAAGCAGTTTTATTTCGCCGGGAACCTGTTGACGTGTAAGAAGACCGAAATCAGGCTTGAAATTCAATATCTGGCGGGAAACCTCAGCAGCATTCTGACCCGGAAAAGGCGGCTGACCGGTCAACATCTTGTAGAGTACCGAACCCAAAGAGAACAAATCCGAAGCCGGCTGAAGAGGTCCGCAACATACCTCCTCGGGTGAGGCGAACTCAATCAATTCCCGCTTGTAAGTGACAAGATCAGTCTCGTTACTCTCAGGAATGCGGGGAAGGCAGAAATCGGTAAGCTTTACCGTACCGTTATCGGAGACAATAATATTCGATGGTTTTATATTACCGTGGATTATTTCAGCGTCATGCAAAAACTTCAGACCTGCAGCAATCTGACAGACCCAGGGGGTAAAGTTCGCAACCTGCATCGGACCGGACTCCAAAACTGCCTGAAATGACCGCCCAGCGACGAATTCCGAGACAAGCACGATGCGGTTGTCATGTTCGATTATTTCCAGCAGGGTGGCGATATTGGGATGCTCCCGGTTGCGGGCGCAGTCAAGCCGTTTGCGGTTGTCTGTTTTGAAAGCTGTGTCGGCTCCAATCTCCGGACGCAGGAGCTTTACCACAACCTGACGACCACTGGTTGAGTCGAGCCCGCGGTAAACCTCTCCGTTTTTGCCGTTACCGATATAGTCATGGATTTCGTACTGAAATATCCGCTGAGGCATTTTTGTTTCCATATACTCATATTAACGGCTTGCTTCAGCCATAACTTAACAGTCTTCTGCCTTCCAGAAAACCGGTTGATCTGCAGGCCACAAGCCGGGTGTGCAAAACAGACATCAAAAGGTTTCCGGTGTCCCCTCTAACAAGAACAGTGACAACACAGGATGTTCTTCAGTCAATATTGACGTTACGTCACCTGCGGTCGATTTATTTTTCATCGGGTTCGCCGCTGATTTCTGTTTACGCTCCGGAACCGATCCTGTATTATGCGGTTGTTACATGAAAGCATAGCAGGAAAGGTCGTTATTTTGCTTTTTGGCGCTCATGAATCAATCGCCGGGGGAGTATTCAATGCGATCGAACGCGGGAAGAAGGCTACCTGCGACACGATCCAGATGTTCAACAAGTCCAACAATCAGTGGAAAGCCCGGAAACTTGAAAGATCCGAAATCGACCGGTATTTAGAAGCGATCGAAAATACCGGTGTTACGGTTTCATGCTCGCATTCAAGCTACCTGATCAATATCGCCTCACCTGATGAAGCCTTGCGTGAGAAATCACGCAAGGCCCTCACCGAAGAGATGCGGCGCTGTCAACTGCTTGGGATTCCCGGCCTGGTGATACATCCGGGATCACATGTGGGAACCGGTGAAGAAGCGGGACTGGCTGCGATTATCGAAAGCATCAACAGGATGTTCAACGAGCTTACAGATAACAGCGTGTCGCTATTGCTTGAGACTACCGCCGGACAGGGGTCGAACCTCGGCTACAAATTTGAACAGTTGGCGCAGATTATAGACGGCGTTGAAGACAAGGATAATATAGGCGTGTGTCTTGATACCTGTCATATCTTTGCGGCCGGGTACCCGATTGTCGAACCGGGGGAGTACGAAAAGACTATCAAACAGTTTGATGAAATAATCGGTCTGAACCGTTTGCGGATAATTCATATTAACGACAGCAAACGTGAATTCGGTTCCAGAAAAGACCGTCACGAACATATCGGGCAGGGTCATATCGGGCTGGAAGGTTTCCGCAATTTCGTAAATGATCGACTACTGAAAAAGATACCTATGATCCTTGAAACGCCCAAGGGCGAAGATCTCTCTGAGGATATCGAAAACCTCAAGGTTCTGCGAAGCCTGGTTGACTGATCGAAAAAACAACAATACACCTGAGTGATTTCTACCTGACTGAAGTGAAGGACAAAAGAACTGCTACCGCCGTCGCAGGCCGACAGCGACTTCGGTAACAAGTTATGATAACGAACACATCAGCCTATCGATAACCGAAGATCTCAGCATAGATAATCAGAAGGATAATTGAAATCCCGACAGTCAAAGCAATTGCGCCGAAAATCCGGGCGGTCCGTTCCATAGCCGGCGGCAGGGGTTCGACCAAATGCTTTCTCAACTGGTGGGTTTTGACAAGATGGTTATATTCACGCGGTCGCTCCAGCCTGAGTTCTTCCAGTGGCATGCGGCCGGTAAATATAACGGTATCCATCGGGAACTTGTCCGGGCGGAAATGAGTGTTGAAGAAATGTACGGTGAAAATAAACGCCGTAGCCAGCAGGGCTTCATCCGAGTGGATAATTGTCGCCACATTGATTATCCAGCCCGGAAGGATATAGGTAAAGTATTCCGGGAACCACAGCATAAGGCCGGTAGATCCGATTATCGCGACGCCCCAGAAAACCGCAAAGTAATCGAACTTCTCCCAGTAGGTCCAGCGTCCATAGGCGGGACGGGGGCCGATACCGATGAACCATTTGAGGGTGGCGTAAAGTTCTTTCGCATCATTCCAGGTCGGAACCATGGAATAGGGAGAGCTCAGCATCTCTTTTATAGGCGACCGTTTCTTACGATACTGTCGGATAAGATCGAAAAGATGCGTACCGAAATAGAAGAACGTTATAACAGCACACACCCGATGGATAAACCCGGCTGACTCGAAGCCGCCCAATACTCCGGAAATCCACTGCGCCCAGCTCAGATAGGAAAACTTCAGGGTCATGCCGGTCAGAGCAAGACCGAGAAAACTCAGGACAACAAGTATATGCAGGCGGCTGTGCAACGGTTTGAATCGTCGGTATTGCAGTTGCCCGCGCATTTCGGCGCGTCTCTTCTTATGCTGTCGCATAGCCTGGAAAGAGCGCGGCAGCCACAATAAAGTATGCGTAATCGCCACCGCCAGGGTGCCGACCAGCAACGTGGTCATGAACCAGAAAGTATAAAACAGTATGGGGTACTTGTCGCGATCATGGTGGGTGGCATGAGTAAGATAACCGGCGAACTGACGATGCGATCCCTCATGACATTTACCGCAAGTCGCAACAATGTTCTGATGTGACAAGGTCGATCCCGGTTCCCCCGGCGGCAGGATGTTGTGAGAGCCGTGACAATCATAACACTGCGCCGCCTCCGCGTATCCAAGCTTGGAAACTTTGCCGTGGAAAGTCTCAAAATAGCTCTCGGTAACATCCTCGTGGCAGATACCGCACTGGTTTCTTATGTTCAGACGAAAGTTCACCTTGTCGGCCCGGCTGATTGTGTGCGATTGATGACAATCCTTACAGTTGGGTAATCGTTCCGTAGTCTCCGAAACAGTCGGCGAGTGAATGCTGTTGGTGAACTGCTCGTAGATTCCATTATGACACTTGGCGCAGGTTTTGGCAATGTTGTCGTCGTTGACACTCGATTCTGGATCTTCGTGCGGAAGCACGTGGTGCGCAGTGTGACAATCGGTGCACATCGCGGTCACTACAAGACCCGATTGCAAAAGACCCTTGCCATGGATCGACATGGTATAGTTCTTTACGATATAATCGGGAAGTTCGTGGCCGCCGTTTCCGTTTTCATATCTGACCGCCGCTTTGTTTCCATGCCGGTGACATTTTCCGCACAGGTCCGGGACATTGGTCGGATAAGTTGGTGAGTTTCTGTCGGTATGTTTACGGATTCCGTGAACGCCGTGGCAGTCCTTGCATACGGGCGCATCCGGATCACCCCGCTCGGCCAGAGTTCCGTGCATCCCTGTCCGGTAGGAAATCGCCACCTCCGAATGACAGTTGGCACAATCCACCTCGGTGGCCACGGTAGCGCACGGTCGGTCCAGGCGCGGAGTCGTACCGGTATGACACTGGGCACAGCCGGTATTCCGATGGGTCGATCCATGAACTTCGACCGAATCGACATAAAGCGATATGCTCTCCCCGTCGCGAACCAATGAGAGGTTCGGATCGGAGTGGCATTCCATACATTCCTGATCGGAGATTCCTTCTTTGTACAGCACTCGTCTGATCCGGTGCGGCGAGTGGCAATCCACGCAAACCGGAACCTGCTCCGGTTTCTTTTCCCAAAGTTCGCCCTTTATTATTTTGCGGTGCACTTTCTCGATCTGGCCGTGGCATTTCTGACAGGTAGCGGCCACATTGTCCCGATGAATGGATGATTGCGGATCGGTATGATTACGTACATTATGAGCAGTATGGCAGTCACTGCAAACAGCGGTAACAGTCAGGCCCTGTTTGAAAAGTCCGATACCATGAATTGACAGCGAGTAATTGTACAGAACACTGTCTTCGGGAATATCATAAGCGCGGGTTACCTCGGACCCCTCTTTGTGGCAGCGCCCGCACATAATCGGGATATTGAATTTCGTCACCGCCGATGACGGATTGTCCGGGCCTACTATGTCGTGTGCGCCATGACAGTCCCAGCACTGCGGGGCCAGATCCTCTCCCTTTTCCACCAGGCGCCCGTGCAAACTGGCCATGTAGGTTTCCGCTATATCATCGTGACACATGGAGCAGTCAACCGGCTCAACCTCTTCATCATGAGGAAAGTCAACATCGGCCAGGTCGGCATGGCAGTCAATACACTCCCATTCGCCATGAACGGACTGGCGGTATTTGTCTATGTCGATGTAGAGAGAGATTTCTCTCCCTTTGCGCATTTTTGTCAGGTCCGGGTCCTCATGACAGGCCAGGCAGTCATCTGCCTCCTGAGCCGCCGCAAATGAACCCATCAGAAGCAACAGGATTGCGCAAATCGTTGAATTGAGGATACTGCTCGGTATCTTTTTCACAATACTCTCTTTACCTTCGTCTTCCATGCACTTTCGGCCTGAATACCGAAAACTTTGTTAAGCATAATAAACTTTCGGGTACGGTCAAGTGAAATGTGTCAAGATTGGTATTATTTAATGAAATAATTCACAAGAACGTTCAGATTAGCTTACTCCGCCCTGAAGACAACACAGCTTTTATAGCGAACCGTTTTGACCTTGATAAATAATTATAATCGTCCAAAATCATAGTATTCCTGTCTTTTTTCCCCTGAAAACAACTGATACTACGCAATAGTAAATACAAAACAAAATAGGGGATGTTTTTGTCTCTTTTTCTCTTGCCAAATCAGTAAAACGGTATTAATCTTCGGTATGTTATGGTTAAATAACATTTTTTTGCGAAAAATTGTGAAAGATTTCACATTATGGATTTGCAATTAATTCTTTATTACTGGTGCCGCGCCTTAGAATCGGCGATGGAATCAGCAGAATAATAAGGAGACTTTAATGACACGAAAAGTTCGTTTCAGTTTCTGGTCCCTGCTATTATTTGCGATGATACTATTAGCAGTACCGGCCTGGTCTCAGGATGATATTGGTGACGGAACGACGCTGTGTTTGGATTGTCACGAGGAATCCGACGATCACGATGCGCAGCCATTCGATTCAGCTCTGTCCGGTTCCGTGCATGAAGGATTCAGTTGTGTCGATTGCCACAGTTCAATCGAAGAACTGCCTCACGAGGAAACGGTGGACAAAGTCGAATGTGGTGATTGCCATTCCGATGTCAGCGAAGATTACCAGTGGCACGGTCGGCTCACTACCGCGGAAGGTGTCGATATCCCCGGGTGCGCCGATTGCCATGGACGTCACAACATTCTCAGTCCGAGCAGTAAGCTGTCTCGTGTCAACCCTATCAATCTTCCGTCCACCTGCGGTCAGTGCCATGAGAATCTCGACCTGACGGCAAAACACAAAACGCTCTATGGTCAGGCGGTCCGGGTTTACCAGAGTTCGGTACACGGTCAGACCAAAGTCGGGGGTGTGTATTCCGCGGCTACTTGTGTCGATTGCCACTCACCCGGCGGAAGTTCGCACCATATTCTGGCCGCGAATCATCAGGAATCGTCGGTCAACCATTTCAATATTCCTCGTACCTGCGGGAAATGCCACAAGCGTATCGAACGGGATTTCTGGGAGGGAGTTCATGGTCAACTGGTCCAGCAGGGGGAAGTGGACGCCCCTGTTTGTACTCACTGTCATGGCGAACATGGGATTATCGCAGCCAGCGACCCCCGTTCACCGGTAAGCCCGAATCGTATCGCCGAGGCCACCTGTGAACCCTGTCATGAGTCGGCTGCGCTTAACGAAAAGTATAACATACCAACCGGCGAACAGCACAGCTATGTAGACAGTTATCACGGTCTCAAGAGTCAGGCGGGCGACAAAGCAGTAGCTAACTGCGCCTCCTGTCATGGCGCCCATCGTATTCTCAACCAGAACGATCCGACTTCTTCGATTCATCCGGACAATCTCAGCCAGACCTGCGGCACCTGCCACCCGGGAATCTCAGCCGAGATTGCCCGCACTCCTATTCACGGAGACCCCGGCCTGACCGACAACAAGCTGGCCAATATCGTCAAAAATATCTATATATGGCTGATCCTGCTGGTCATCGGCGGCATGGTCCTTCACTGGCTGATCGACCTCCGCAAAGAAATCCAGAAAGTCAGCAAGGGACCGCAGATAGTCCGGATGACCCGACAGGAGGTCTGGCAGCACACTTTCCTCACAGTCTCGTTTATTTCGCTGGTAATTTCAGGTTTCGCCCTGCGTTACTCTGATTCTCTATGGGTTAAGATGCTGTTCGGCTGGGAAGGCGGGTTTGAACTGCGCGGAACCATCCACCGGATTTCAGCGGTGATGCTGATGTTCACAACGGTATGGCATCTATTGTATCTGACAACAGCCCGCGGGCGGGGATTTCTCAAGGATATGATCCCGACGGTGACCGACCTGAAACAAGCCTTTCAGTTGGTCGGGTACAATCTCGGGCTGGTGAAGGAAAAGCCCCGGTTTGGACGGTTTGCGTATATCGAAAAAGCCGAATACTGGGCGCTGGTCTGGGGGACGATAATAATGGTGGCCACCGGGCTGCTGCTGTGGTTTGACAACAGGGTTGTTGCCTGGTTCCCAAAATATATTCTCGATGTCGCCCTGGTCGTTCATTTTTATGAGGCCTGGCTGGCCACACTGGCTATAATGGTCTGGCATCTGTACGCTACTGTTTTCAATCCCGGGACCTACCCGATGAACCCGGCTTGGTATTCCGGTAAGATGCCGCTTGACAAGTATCGCCATGAGCATCCTGAGGATCCGGTCATTCTCGAACTGGAAAGAAAGATGGCAGAAACCAAAAGCAGCGATGAGAAGGTCATCCCCGACTCAGAAGATAATATAAGCCCAAAACGGACCGCCGATACCTGATCCTGCAACCGCAATTATAGCAATAATTTCATAAAGCCCCTTCCTTTGAAGGGGCTTTTTACGCCCCATCAGGTATCAGGACCAAGTATTAAACTCCGCCGGGTTTTGTAGTTATCGACCTTGACCCGGCTTCTTTTTCCCTTACTTTGGGCCATTGCGACAGGAATTTGCTGTAAAACAGGTGATGACAAGAAAGAATAAAACCATAGGCGTTCTTGCCCTGCAGGGAGATTTCGAACGTCATGAACACCAGCTAAGGCTGGCCGGCGCCAGACCGAAACAAGTGCGTCTTGCAGAAGATCTAAGCGATCTTGACGGTTTGATAATCCCGGGCGGTGAGTCTACCACGATGAACTACCTGATCGACCGGTTTGATATGCGCCGACCGCTGATTGAATTCGCTGATGACAAACCGATCTGGGGAACCTGCGCCGGGATGATCATGCTGGCAAACAAAATCGAGAACAATCAGGCCGGTATCGAGCCTTTGCGACTAATGGATATCGATGTTGTTCGTAACGGTTACGGCCGACAGATTTTTTCATTCACCGACACGATAACCGTCACTCTCAACGGAGCTTCATTACATCTGGAAACAACTTTCATTCGGGCGCCGCGCATCATTCGCTGCGGCTCTGAAGTTGAGGCGCTGGCCGTGTATAAGGACTCGCCGGTGCTGGTCAGGCAGGGACGCTTGCTGGCCGGCAGTTTTCACGCCGAGCTTGATGACGATACCCGCCTGCTTGAGTATTTTCTCGAAGATTTCTTTGAGCAAAAGAGGAGTTAAAGCGTATGATTGATGGACAAGAAAAGTCTTTAATACGCCGCCGGGTCGGCTGGAGAGTTTTTCCCGTCAACGGGAGGAGTCTCCATATCTGCCCGGACTATGGAACTCCTCCCCGGCGGGGAAATCGACGCTTGAGTGGTTTAACACGATCTGAGCAACCGTAAGGAAAGCGATACAATAAGTCCATACTGTCATGATAAAGAAAATAGTACTGGCCCGTTACCAGGGCTTCTGTATGGGAGTCGAACGCGCCATCAAGATAGCCGATGAAACCGCTGAGACCCGAGGTCAAAACAGCGCGGTGACTATCCTGAATGAAATAGTTCACAACGAGGCTGTGGTGGATGGTTTTCGCAGGCGCGGTGTCGGTCAGGCGACTTCGCTCGATGATGTCGATTCCGGTCTTTTGATTATCTCCGCCCACGGGATCGCTCCGGGCACCATCGAGGCGGCCCGATCGAAGGGGCTGGAAGTTATCGATGCCACCTGTCCCCTGGTGACACGTATCTACCGGATAATCAATAAAGCTATCGCCGATGGACTGTACATTATTCATTACGGAGATCCGCATCACGATGAAACAGCCGGGATAGTAGGTCACGCTCCCGACCGTATCACGGTTGCCGCCAGCCATGAAGAACTGCTCGCCCTGCCGGACTGGCCAAATAGAAAACTCGGACTGACAGTACAAACCACCGCTCATTCCCGGCAGTTCAGAGAAGTTGAAAAACTGGCGCTTACGAAGTGGCCGCAAATAGAAGTTTTCAATACGATCTGTAACGCCACCACCCAGCGGCAGGACTCCATCATGGAAATGGCTCCGCTTGTTGATATGATCCTGGTGGTAGGTTCGCAAACCTCGGCCAACTCCAAACGTCTGGCCTCGCTCTCTGCCGATGCCTGCGGTAAAGGGATGCTGATTGAAACTGCCGCGGATATAAAACCGGAATGGTTTGACCCGGATGCCGGTGTCACAAGGGTGGGTGTTTCAGCCGGAGCCTCAACACCACAATTTCTCATTGATGATGTTATCGACCGCCTACTGCAACTATCAGATCAGTCGACCGAGGTTGTCCGCCTTAAGGACACGCCCAAACCGAAACAAGCAACGGCGGGATAAACCGTTCGTACAAACTGAAACCATCCCTTCACAACCGGTGGTTATCTTGACATTTCCATTCATCGGTTCTATCATTCTGCATGACTGATACAACCAGCATTCAAATAACCGTCAACGGCTCAGCGCATTCATTGGAAGTGCCCGCCGATCAGTCTCTGCTGGATATTCTGCGCGAACGGCTTCACCTGACCGGGACCAAGTGCGGGTGTAACGTGGGTACCTGCGGATGCTGCACTGTGATCATGAACGGTAAAGCTGTTCGCTCCTGTACTGTACTCCCGGAAAAGCTGAACAACTCGATAATTGAGACAATCGAGAATCTCTCGTCCGACGGTACTCTGCACCCGTTGCAGCAGGCCTTTGTCGACCGTCAGGGTTGCCAGTGCGGTTTTTGTACCCCCGGCATGATCATGACCGCCAAGGCGTTGCTCGATGAAAACCCGACCCCGGATGAGCGCGCCATCAAACATGCGATGCGGGTCAATCTCTGTCGCTGCACCGGCTACCAGCCGATTATCGACGCCGTTAAACAGGCTTCAGGGCAACTGCCGAAAGACCGGATCGCTGAGGGACTTGAACTGGTCGGGCCCGACCGGGATACTTCATGGGTGGGACAGTCAGTGCCGCGCCGTGACGCGGTCGCTCTTGTCACCGGGCGGGCGCTGTTCACCGATGATCTGCCCGATCCGGAAGGATGTTTGTATCTTGTCGCCAAACGATCCGAACGTCCCCACGCCCTGATCAAATCAATCGACACCAGCGCAGCTATAAGACTGCCCGGAGTGGCGCGAGTAATCACAGCCGCCGATATTCCGGGCGACAACCGATACGGCAAGATCATCCGTGACATTCCGGTGCTGGCCGAAGATAAAGTGCGCTCTTACGCCGATGCTGTCGCCCTGGTCGTGGCCGACAGTTATGAAACAGCGCGAGCCGGTTGCGAGGCGGTGAAAGTCGAGTATGAAGACCTGGATCCGTTGTTCGATATGGAACGGTCGCTGGATAAAGACGCGCCGAAGATTCATCCGAAGGGCAACCTGCTTTATGAGTTCAATATAATCAAGGGGGATATCGATGAAGGTTTCCGGCAAGCTGATGTAGTGGTGGAAGATGAGTTTTCAACCACCCGCGTCGATCATGCCCAGCTTGAACCGGAGGCCGCTCTGGCTTATTTCGATGAGAACGGTAAACTCTGTGTCAAGGCGCCGACTCAGCATGTCTTTTTCGACCGCCTGAACATCATCCGGGCGCTGGGCCTGCCCAAAGACGATGTCCGTGTGATTCAACCGCCGGTGGGCGGAGCATTCGGCAAGCGTGAGGATGTGTACGGGCAGATTCACTGCGCCCTGGCCGCTTTTTTGACCCGACGACCGGTAAGAACACGTTACAGCCGCGAGGAGACATTCCGAACCACCCAGAAACGCCACCCGGTGCGGATGAGGATTCGCGTGGGAGCCACCAGCGAAGGCAGGCTGACAGCTTTCAAAGCAGACGTGCTTTCCGACACCGGCGCTTATGCCTCGTGGGGGCAGAATATCCTGCGCAAAATCTGTGTGCATGTGAGCGGCCCTTACGAGATCCCCAATGTGCGCGTGCATGGTGTCTCGGTGTACACCAACAATATCTTCTGCGGCGCGATGCGCGGGTTCGGCACTCCGCAGGCAGTGTTCGCCTCGGAATCGCTGCTTGATTCACTGGCTGAAAAACTGAACATGGACCCACTGGAACTGCGAATGCTGAACTCATTCCAGCCCGGCTCGAAAACAGCCACCGGTCAGGTTGTTCAAACCACCCCCGGCCGCAAAACAATTGAACTGGCCGCCGACAAAGCAGAATGGAACAAGAAATTCGAACACACCGTGATCGAGTCCCCGCATCTTCGTCGCGGACGGGGGATTGCCTCCCTGTGGTACGGTATCGGTTTCGGGGCCGGTATTCCCGATCGCGGCAACGCTATTGTCGAGTTGACCAGAGAGGGTAAGGCACGGGTGTTTGTTTCGACGGTCGATTATGGTCAGGGGGCCAACACTATTTTTCCGCAAATCGCCGCCGAAACGCTGGGGCTGAAACCGGCTGATATTGAGATGGTCACCGGTGATTCCGACACCACCCCCAACTGCGGCTCCACGGTTGCAACCCGTCAGACCTTTATCACCGGTAACGCGATCAAAATGGCCTGCGATCGCTTACGCGTCGATATCCTGACCGTCGCGGCCCGACTTCTTGAGTGTGATGAGAACCAGGTCGTTCTCAAAAACGGCGCAGCAACCTGCAGCCAGGACAATTCAAGAAGCATATCCGCATCCGGGTTATTCAGTTCTTTTGAACGTTTCGGTAAGCCGCTTCGCCGCGAGTCTATATTCAAGGGTGATCAGTACACACAGCCGCTCGACCCGCGAACCGGACAGGGGAACGCGTATCATCCGATAGCTTATGGCACCCAGATCGCCGAAGTGACTGTCGACACCCGTACCGGCAAAGT
>JAJRTA010000117.1 GCA_024278515.1 Candidatus Zixiibacteriota bacterium | reverse complement strand
CTTCGTGGTCATGGACCTTTGGTGACGGCGGCAGCTCAACTGCTCAGAACCCGAGCTATACCTACAATACGGCAGGAACTTACACTGTCACACTTACAGCCGGTAACTGCGCCGGTTCTGATGTGGTAAGTAAAGTCGATTATATTACGGTTACTGAGCCACCATGCACCGAGACTACGCCGGTAGCCGACTTCAGCGGGTCCCCGACCAGCGGCGATGCTCCGCTGACGGTCAGCTTCTCTGATCTGTCCGCCAATAATCCTGATACATGGTCATGGGATTTTGGTGACGGCGGCTCCTCAACTGCTCAGAATCCGAGCTACACATACAGCACCGCCGGAACTTATACCGTGGCACTCACAGCAAGCAACTGTGCGGGGTCTGATATAAGCACCAAAATCGACTACATAACAGTCACACAACCCCAGGGCAACACTATGCATGTTCATGACATAGTTGTGACCAGA
This sequence comes from Candidatus Zixiibacteriota bacterium, assembly GCA_024278515.1. Taxonomy (GTDB): domain Bacteria; phylum Zixibacteria; class MSB-5A5; order GN15; family FEB-12; genus JAJRTA01. The sequence continues at coordinate 25,311 of JAJRTA010000117.1, read as the reverse complement.
AAGAATACGGGTATAAACTGCAGCGGTATTGGTACAATTTATATTTATGATTCAGGCGAACAACCTGTTGCCAATGCGACAGTATATGCCACGGCAACGGGACCGGTCGGTGGAACATTCAGCGGCCTGACTTTATCTGATGGTTCTGTTACTTTCGAAACCGGAAAAACCAAGAGCTGCAGCGGTGAATGGTGTTTTGAAGTTACAAACGTGACACACGCCAGTAACACGTATGATGCTGCTGCAAACCATGTCACCAAAGCCTGCGAAAGCGGCTACATTTTCAGCGCAAAGGGCAATACCACATCAACGATGCCCAAAAGTTTACACCTGCAGAACCATCCCAACCCTTTTAACCCCACAACAGATATCAGCTTCACTCTGCCGACGGCGTCAAGAGTGACTCTGGAGATCTACAATATCGCGGGGCAGAAAGTGGCTACTTTGGTAGACGGTTCTTTGACGTCCGGTTCTTATACCTACACCTGGAACGGCAGCAATGTTTCTTCCGGGGTATACCTGTACCGTCTGAAGACAGACGACGCTACGGTAACCCGGAAGATGGTATTAATGAAATAACCATCTGATCTGTTGAGAGTGCTCGATTTCCCACCGGGCATACACAACAGACCTCTCTGCGTTTCACGCCCGGTTGTCAACCAACCGGGCGTGTTACTTCAGTTACATATTCATGTATCCCGATGCGGATAATATAAGTAAAAAGAAAGACAGTGCGTTTCTGCACTGTCCTTCAAACAGGCCGTTAACGTCAAAACATCACTTCAGCAACATCGTCTTCTTTGTTTGCACAAAAGGCCCGGCTGACAGCCGGTAGAAATAGACCCCGTTGCCGAAGCCCGACGCATCCCAGGAAATCGTATGTTTGCCTGCTTCAAAATCACCGAACGCTGACACGAAGTGGCCAGTATGTTCACTGCACACGAAATTCCGCCGTTTGTCTGTTAACTATAAAATGACCCGGAATCGGAACCTGCCGGTATATTTCAGGTAAAAACTCTGTTGCCAAAGACGTAGTATCTGCTACTTTACTGCCGATAATAGTGGAAAGCATCGGACAATATCGAAACGTCTAATTATTTTGCTTTGGACATGAAACGAATATTACTGCTTATTCTTATTGTACTTGTCGCCGCACCGGTATTCGGAGCCTCGATTATTATCCCCATGGATGAAACTCAGACTGATCATCTTAAGGCGTACGGAGTGTGTTATCGTGCCCTTGACAAAAATTACAAGGCCGAATGGCTGCTCAACTATCGGGGGGGGTCGTTTTTGATCGACTATTCACCCGACATCATGAACTTATGTCTGTTGATGGGAGTAACCGCCGAGAAAATCACCCAGGGACGGGTAGCCGATATCTACCGTCAGATCGAAGTTGAAAATATGGAACGGGTCGAGCTTGAGAAAGCTCCCGCCATAGCCGTCTATTCGCCGCCGGCCAATGAACCGTGGGATGATGCAGTAACACTTGCTTTGACCTATGCCGAAATCAAGTACGATGTTGTTTATGACGAAGAAGTACTTGACGGTGTGCTGGAAGAATACGATTGGCTGCATCTGCATCATGAAGATTTCACCGGTCAGTACGGCAAGTTTTACGGAGCTTTTCGCAACCAGTTATGGTACCAGGCTCAGGTACGCTCGGCTGAAGAGCTGGCGGCGCGGCTGGGTTACAATAAAGTAAGCGAACTGAAACTCGATGTGGCCAAAACGGTCTATGATTATGTGCGTCGGGGCGGTTTTTTCTTTTCCATGTGTTCGGCACCGGAAACGATCGACATCGCGCTGGCCGCCGAGGGTATCGACATCGTGCCTCGTGAGATCGACGGTGACCCGGTAGATCCGGGAGCACAGGAACGGCTCGATTTTTCCAAAACCTTCGCCTTTGAAAATTTCCGGATCGAGTTTGATCCGCTGGTTTACAGTCATTCGGATATAGATACCTATCCCGACCGGCTGGTGCGGTTCATGGATGAACGTCAGGACTTCTTCTACCTGTTTGATTTCGCCGCCAAGCTCGACCCCGTGCCGACCATGCTGACTCAATGTCATACCAATACCGTCAACGGGTTTCTTGGACAGACCACCGGCTTTCGCAAATCGCTTCTCAAGAAATTCGTAATCGCCCTGGGCCAGCCGGACAACTTTGACGAAGTCCGCTATCTTCACGGCAATCTCGGACGGGGGACTTTCACTTTTCTGTCCGGCCACGACCCGGAGGACTACCGCCACATGGTGCACGACCCGCCGACCGACCTCTCCCTGCACAAACACTCGCCCGGCTATCGCCTGATTTTGAACAACGTCCTTTTCCCCGCCGCCAAGAAAAAAGAACGCAAGACCTGAAGCAGTTCCAGCCTGCTTTTCGACAGTAATAGGGCGGCTCCTCTTTCATTTTAACACTTTGTTACTCGTCGGGTTGTGACATCAAATCCGTGGCTCTGAATTTTTCTTCCGAACCTTAGAGCACAGGGTGAGTTTGAGGACAACCAATCTGATAGAGTCAATTTTTGCAACGGTGAAACTGCGGACCAACCCGGCAAGGCGGATCAGGTCGCCACGATCGGCTTTGTATCTGATCTTTCAGTTGATTGTGCGAGCGCAGAAACGATGGCAACTGCTGTATGCGTTCCACCTGGTGCGACAGGTTTTTGATGGAGTGAAGTTTGAAGACGGTATCGAGAGCCTGTCCCGGACTCGATCCGGGACCAGGAAAACGAAAAAGAATCAGGCCGAAAAGAACACAGCTGAAAAAACAATTTACACAACTCTTGACATGAACTCGATGGGTGATTATTACCACGTATTATAGATTACCACGAAGTTAGTTAATTCTTAGGAGCTCTAGTTTGGCTGGAAGAAAGAAGACTTTTCTGTGCGGACATAAAGGTAAAGGGAAGTACTGCCACAGGTGTGCGCAAGAGGAAAGACGGAAGGAAGCGACATTGAAGGCGAAGAGTGATTGGGTGAATCGTTTAAGGGCATCACCAGTCGAATTGGACCACCTTCCAAAGGAAATAGCCGAAAAGGCCCTCATCGTAATAGCTGAGCTTCATAAAGGTAAACCTTATCAAGATCTTAGGGGAAAGCGCATGAGAACCATGGGCCAGCGCGAGATTATTTCCATTCCTGTCGGCCGCCGCTACCGCTTGATTTGCTGCAACAAGAATGGGTCACTAGATTACATTGAAGTGATATCACACGAGGACTACAACAACCGTCTGACCTCCGGAGGGTGGTCTGTCTAGCAGCCTCTCGATCCAGTCCTCAGGCCGGAACTCCTTGCGGGTTCCGACTCTCACCTGGCATCAACTACAATAGACATTTAGCAATCAACTTTTTTGGGGAAAAGTGCAATTCCTGTAATGATTGACCTGTCGGCAATGAATCCTTAGATTCGTCAGCATGAGCGACTACAGCCGCACATTTCTGGCCATCGATTACGGGCACAGAAGAATCGGTCTGGCCAAAAGCGATCCCACCGGGCTGATCGCTTCGGCTCTTAAAACACTGGAGGTGAAATCGGACAGTCACGCCCTCGAGTTGCTCCGGCCGCTTATCGAAGAGTATGAACCGAACGGTCTGGTGATCGGCTACCCGCTGCACACCTCCGGCGAACCGAGTGATACCTGCCGGAAGATAGACAAATTTGTGGAAAGACTGAAAGATATCTATTCCGGTCCGATACATAAAGTGGATGAGCGGTATTCATCAAGCGAAGCGGCGGATATTATTCATGCGCACGGCAAAAAAGTCGGGCAGGACAAAAAAAGGCTCGACCGCCTGGCGGCCGTTATAATCCTGCAACGGTTTCTGGATGAGCTCCCGCGATAGAGAACCGAAAGTCGCCTGGTGGGAGTATCCATGGTATGTGATAGTCACCCTGCTGTTACTATTGATCGGTTTGTGGTACCTTGCTGGTAGTATGTTAACACGTACAAAAATATTTACCGTCGTCGGCCTGTTGCTTGTGGCCATCGTAACGATGTGGGCGGCGTATGGATATTTTCACAAAGTCGATCTGGGAGACCGGACAGTTACGATCATAATCGAAGAGGGCGCTTCATTTCAATCCATAGCTGATGAACTGGTATCCGCCGGAGTGGTTGATAATCGCCTGATTTTGAAATATGCCGCGCGAGTGACCGGAGTCGACCGCAAACTTACACCCGGTCGTTATGATTTTGTGCAACGGAACTCCTGCCGTTCAGTGCTCAGAAGGCTTCGCGAGGCTGATATCTACCGTATTAAAGTGACTATTCCCGAGGGTGCGCCCATCTGGAAAGTAGCCTCGATACTGGCTGACGCTCTGGATATCGACTCGGTTCATGTTATGGAGCTGGCCGAAGACTCCGCGTTTCTTCATGAGCTGGACCTGCCCTGCCTTGAAGGATACCTGTTTCCGGAAACATACTTTTTCCCCTGGGGAACGAGAGCAAAAGATGCCATTGCCGAAATGGTAACGATGTACTATCGCAAGACCGAAGACATCTGGCCGGATGAAATACCGCTCGGTTTGACCCGGCCGGAGATCATCACGCTTGCCTCAATTATCGAAGCGGAGACATCGGTCGATTCGGAACGGGTGATTGTGGCCTCGGTGTACACGAATCGTTTACGCCGGGATATGAAGCTCGATGCCGACCCGACGGTCATTTACGGTCTGGGCGGGCTCAATCGCCCTCTCTACATTCGTGACCTGAAGAAAGACACGCCCTACAACACCTACCTGCGCAAAGGTCTTCCCCCGACCCCGATCAACTCGCCCGGACTGGCGGCCATAAGGGCCGCTCTGAATCCGGCGACAACCGACTACCTGTTTTTTGTAGCTGATAATTCCGGAGGACACAGATTCAGTCGCACCTACGCCGAACACAACCGCGCGCGCCGGGAGATCGAAGCCAATAGATAACTGACGGACTAACGATAACTACTTGTTTTTATGGGAACGATGGATTATTGAACCCAGTCGTTTGCAGATAGTATCGAGGGCGCCTTCTTCAAATGTAACGAAAGCCATCGGTTTGCGTGAACTGTATCCCAGCAGTCCCAGCACCCGTCCCTCGCACTTGAGAGGTTGTAGCACAAATGATCTGGAGTCATCATCCAGAAGCAGTTTGCGCTCGAAAAAATTACCGCTGAATGATTCGCAGAAATCTTCGGTATAGACATGCCCCTGCTCGACTACTTTTTCAAACAGTGAAGCCTTCACCGGCAGATTCAGGCGCAGTCCTTCACGCAGGATGCCACGATGCCAGGTCGATACGGCGGCCAGTTGACGCCCATCATCAGGACGCAACACCAGCACTCCTTTATCAATGTTGTATTCCTGCGTAAGCTGATCGGTAAGGGCATGGAAAGCGTCGATCAGTTTTGTGTCGTCCGGCAGGGGAGACCGCTCATCTTTGACGACAGTAGTTCCGAATTGAGAGTTCAGCCAGGTTTCATCGTTGATATTATTCATAATATCCTCACGGTCGAATCATGCTTCGACATCCTCGGTCTGACGAGTAAGGCGGTATTTTTTTACTTTACGCCACAACGTGGTTCGTCCAATACCCAGTTCAGCGGCGGTTCGGGTGAAATTCCAGTTGTTGTCATCGAGCGCCCGTGATATCAACGAACGCTGGGTGTCATCCATAAGCGAACTGCTCCCCCGCGTGCTGAGAAGGCGGAACTCACGACGCCCCTCGACCGGATCGGAAGCGGAGGCGAAAGTAATATCGGCCGGTTCAAGCATATCCCCCCGGCAAAGAGCCGTTGCTCGTTTTATACATGTCTCCAGTTCGCGGACATTACCGGGCCAGTGATGAGCAAGCAGTTTACCGATCGCTTCCTCACTCAGGCCGATTTCCTTGCCCTTACTGGTCCGACACGCTTGTCTGAGAAAATACTCACCGAGCAACGGGATATCTTCAACACGCTCGGACAGAGCCGGTAACTGCAGGCTGATTTCACTGATCAGGCTGTACAGTTCCGAATCGAATTCATTGTTGGCCACCATCTCGGATAAATCGCGGCTGGTAGAGGTCATTACTCTGATATCCACCCGCCTTTCCGCAGGGGTCCCCCTGCAGATCACAAAGTCGGACAGAAACTCGGCTGTGAGTGACTGAAGATCGCGAGGCATCGCATCGACATTATCAAGAAACAGCGTTCCTCCATCGGCCTCTTCCAAAATAGTCGGCTCGCGTGTCGAACTGTCGTCGGTCGGTCCGAACATCACCGCCCGGGCCGAGTCCGTCGTATGCGCGGAAAAGTCGATCGCGGCAAACCTGTGATTACGCCTTTTGGAATGATAGTGCATCACACGCGCAAGAAGTTCCTTGCCGCTTCCGGAAGGACCGTTGATCAGCAGAGCTATGTCGGTCGGAGCCAGTTTGGCCGCGCGCGCTCTTATTTCGACTATCGGTTCGGAAAGTCCGACAATGTTGTCATAGCCATAAGACATCGCTACCGATTCCTTAAACACGTTCAATTCATTTTTCATACGAACGGACTTCAGGACGGCCTGAACAGTCGTGACTATACGTTCGGGCGATGAATCATTCAGCAGGTAATCGTCAGCCCCGCAACCTACCGCATCGACCCCTGCAAGTTCGTTTGAGGGATCGACAATAACGATCATCCCGGCGCCTGAGAAGCTCCGGCGTATGGTCATAACAAACTCATTTATCGGCTGTTCGTCTGCCTCCGCCGGCAGTATCAACAGGTCATAATTATCTTTCAGCCGGGTAATAACGGAGCTTTTGGATTCCGTCGTCGCAACACGGAACCCTTCGCTTTCAAGGATTGTCTTTATTTTTCCATTCTGTAAAGTTGATTTGCTCAGGATCAGCAGTTTTGATTTACCGGTAGCCATTACGTTCATTTTATATCCATCAGTTCAACAGGGTTCCCTCTCAGCTCAGTTCTGATCAGATCCGATCCAATCACGGAATGACTGAATTTTTGAAAATTGAGTCGCCCGGCCAGGCGGCGGGCATATTCTATCCAGAGACCGGAGGATTCCGCCGGACGTCCGGTAAGCTCCGTTTCAAAACAGATTATGACCCCACGGTTATCCCTGTCCGATTCAAAGCTGATACAGGATCGTTTACCGACGACAGGCAGTTCCAGATGAGCACGGAGAATGGTTTCAGCCAGATTGGCAAAGAACTCGTCCGGGCCTGACAGGTCGCAGCATTCCGTGAGATCGTGTACTTCTATCTTATGGCCGGAAGGCTGGGATGATTTGATCCTGTCGACCGCCTGTTCCGCCTGGGTTACAAGACTGCTTCGAGGCGTATCTTCATGAATCACATCCACCAGCAGCATCTGCTTGTATATCAGGTCAAGCAGCCCGCGCGCTTCATCGGCAATTACCTCGACCATTTCATAATTGCTGTTTTTCTTCGACCGCTTCAACCCCTCGCTTATCATCTCGGCCGCCATGATAATACCGGCAACACTCTGCTGAGCGGGATGCAGCAGAAAGCGTGATGTGAACTCTCCATTCCCCGGAGTCGGAGGTTCATTATCAGTAAGGCTCACTACCGAAACTTCGAACGAACCCGACTTCACCCGACGCATAGTCAGCGATTGCCCGGTTTCACCTATTCGCAGATGCCGACGAATTCGATCAAACGACCAGCCGGAGATATCTGCACTCAGGGCGGAGTCGAGTCCGGCAACGGCTTGGTTATGCCATATCACGTAATGACCTTCACCATCGACGATGAACCTCGGTTCCGTTGACTTGAGATCGGCGGTCAGGCGTGATTTCATCTCGCAGGCGGCGGCGTAGACTTTTCGAAGCTGCTCGACCATACGGCCAAACCGATAGTCCCACGCGTCACCGGTCATAAATGTTTCCGGCCCGTACCACCCGAACAACAGCGGTTCAGGCTCCCCCGGGTTCACCAAAGCAGTCTGAATATCTGTAGCCTGACTGCCGAGATCATTACCGGACCGGTAGCGATGGGAAAATAACGCCGTCTCACATGCGCATGCTTCGATATGCTCTATGGGAAAAGGCGGTTCCCCGGAAGGAAAGAGCATCTTTCCGTCACGGACCATGAAAACATTGTATCCCCGTGGCGACAACCGGGGGACAACAGCTCGATCCTGCTCATTGATACTGCCTCGCAACAGCAAGCCGAGCATCAGATTGAACAAACTATGAGTATCTGTTTCTTCCGACAGTTGACGATTCCTCACAATCTTAAAATCAGACTGGAGCGAATCGACTGCTTCATTTTGAACCTTTGATAAAATCATCCGGCCTCGATCGTTTCATTATGAGACACCTATTAATGTTATCGGTCTTCAGCCCCTGAGCTTTAGGCTCTCAAGAGTATGTTACCGAAGTAAAACAACACAGGCTCTCCCTGTAAACTGATGCAGATTTCTCCGAGGGCGAACCGGATCAAAAGGGGGGGGGGGAACACTGTAACCACAACTACAGTTGGCCTTTACAACACATGGGTTTCGGGGAAGTCCCCAATAACATTATCGTTGGCAATCTCCGGTCGGCGGCGTATCTTGATGTGATGGTTGATCGGCTGGTAGAGATAATGTCCCATTCGCGTCACTGCGCCATCCTGACCGGGGCCGGGATGTCGGCTGAATCCGGAGTGCCGACTTTTCGCGGCGCGGACGGACTCTGGCAGAAATTCAAGGCAGAGGAACTGGCCAATATGGATGCGTTCATGGCCAACCCGAAGCTCGTCTGGGAGTGGTACAACTGGCGACGGGACCTGATGAGCAAAGTCGAGCCGAATCCGGGGCATCTGGCATTGGCTGAAATGGAGAATCTGTTCGAGCGGTTTACTCTGATCACACAGAATATCGACGGTCTGCATCATGAAGCAGGCTCCCGGGAAATCCTCGAGCTGCACGGGAACATTCATCGAAACAAATGCTCAAAGTGCAACCGTATTCTCTCAGGAGATATCGAGATCGACCCGGACCGGATCCCGGCCTGCGAAACCTGCGGCGGTCGTATCCGGCCTGATGTCGTATGGTTTGGTGAAATGCTTGACAATGATATCCTCTCCGGAGCTTTCAGGGCGTCCGAAGAAGCCGATATTTTCTTTTCCATCGGGACATCGGCAGTGGTTCATCCGGCCGCGTCGCTTCCGATGATGGCCAAACAGTCGGGCGCCACCCTGGTCGAAATCAATCCGGATCGTACCCCGCTGACTGACCTGGCCGATTTTTACTTCGAGGCTCGGTCCGGAGAGTTTTTACCCGAACTGATCTCCGCCTACAAAGAACGGCTGGAGAGCCGGGAGGCCTGAAACCGTGATTCGGTCACAATGTATAAGTACCGGATTTACGCAAAGATAGGTTGACACACGGTGCCTTCGATACTGACTAACAGGAACGTCCGGCTGATTTACATGCTTATGATATTGGCCCTCGCTTCCGGGTGTGTCTATTACAACACTTTCTACAACGCAAGGAAGGCTTTCAGTCAGGCTGAAAAAGCACGTAAAGACACCAGAAAAAATAAGCGGATCGATTCCGGCAATTACCGAATCGCCATAGAAAAATCACTGAAAGTAATTGAAAATCACCCCAATTCGAAATACTACGATGACGCTCTTTATGTTCTGATGATCTCATACTACTATACCGACCAGTTCGCTAAAAGCGAACGACGAGCGCGCGAGATATTGGCCGAGTACGGTGAAAGTGAGTTCGCCCGTGAAGCTAATTTGTATATGGCCAAAGCAAAGTTGATGCAGAAGGATGTTGCCGAGGCGATACCGCTTTTTCAGGAGATTTTCGACGGTGATTACGACGATATGTTCAAGAGCGAAGCGGCTATGACGCTTGGTATGTACTACCGTGAAAACAAGGAATATAACAAAGCCGAGCCGTATTTTCGCTCGTTGCGTGATTCCCTCGGCAACGATGCGCAAAAGAGGCTGGCACAGGTTTACCTGGCCGACGGCTATTACGATGCTTACCGTTTCGAAGACGCTCTCGGAGCTTATCTGCAGATACTGGGCATGAATCCGGACAAGGAAGAAAAGTATCACGCACTCTTTAGAGCGGCCGATTGCTCTTACCGTTTACAGCGAATCGCTGATGGCCAGGATTACCTGAGTACCCTCATGAAAGAAGATGTCTATTTCGATTCGCTGCCCTCACTCAAGCTCATGATGGGCGAGGGATACGAGCTGGACGAAGCTCTCCCTCAGGCGGAGGCAGTGTATCAGGAAATAATCTACGAAACTGAGCGCGGCCCGGCTCTGGCCGAAGCCTATTGGCGGCTGGGTTTAATATACCAGTACGATTACGATGATCTTCTCCAGGCCAAGGTCTACTACGACTCTACGTCAAAGAAAGATCGCGGGGACATAGGCCAGGCCGCTCTGCAACAGTCCTCGGCTATCGGCTTATTGGCCCAGTACTCCGAGTCGTCCGAACTGGATTCTACCGCTACCCAGGATATGATCGACCAGGCCGCGTATACTCAGTACCGGCTGGCCGAGCTGTACTGGATGGATTTGAACAAACCGGACTCGGGAATTATCGCCATGCAAACGGTGATCGATTCATTTCCAACCGCTTACGATACACCCAAAGCGATGATCGCTCTTTCCGAGATGATTCGAGAATACAAGGAAGACTCCGTGGCGGCTGATTCCATACTTGACGAAGTGCTTGTGAAATATCCTCGTTCTGATTTTGTGGGTGAGGTTCTCGAGATGCGTGGTCTGATCGGCACCGAAGCCGATACCGGATATGCCGGGGCTTACCTGCGAAAAGCCGAATATTATCTTGTGGATGACTTCAATCCGGACAGCGCCCGGGCCATGTATCAGATCATCGTTGATCGCTTCGAGGACTCCCGGTACTATGAACAGGCTCGCTTTGCATTGATCTGGCTGACAGAAATGTACGAAAGCCCCGGCGATTCCTCGGTGATATGGGCCTACACCGAGTTTGCCGATTCTTTTTCCGGTTCAGGCTGGGCCAATGTGGCGCGGTCACGGCTTAAATACACGCCCGGTAAACCATCCCGCAACCTCGAGGATAAAACTTTGGACAGCACAATGCTGGCTGAAGGTGATGTTATCGACTCGGTCGCCGAGGAACCTTCGACAGTCGAGTATGCCAGCGCGGACATGAAGGCCCGTACCGACGACGAGGGCAATGTTCTCCCCCAGTTGATCTACGATCCGATACGAGTCGTGGTTCCGTTCGAATACCCGCCGGAAGCATATCGGGATCGCTGGTATGGAGAGCTTATTTTTCACGTGATGCTTGATCCGTTCGGCGAAGTGGAATGGTACGAGTTGAGAACCCACTCACCGAGACCGGAAATCGACGAGCGCGCCAAAGAAACTTTCGAGTCGATGACCTGGGACATGACCAGGTTCCGCCGGCTGGACCCCCAGGGCTTGAAAATGTACTATGTATTCAAAGTGGAATTACCGGACCATCTGAAATGAACAAACCGATTTGCGACAACCCTCGTCTTTTGAGAAAACGTGACCTCGGGCACAATTATTTCTCGTATACCTTCGCTCCCTGTCAGGCCGCCGGGAAATGTCGCCCCGGTCAGTTTGTTCATATCAAGCTCCCCACCGAGGCGGTATTCTTCCGCCGGGCCTTCTCGGTAGCATCGGTTGACCCGGCGAAAAGAGAGCTTGAGATTATTTTCAAAATATTCGGACGGGGAACCAAACTACTGTCGGAACTGCCCAAAGGCGCCGAGATGAATATCCTGGGGCCGCTTGGCTCAAAGTTTACGATGCCGCGCAGGAATCATGAAGCCGTGCTGGTTGCCGGCGGGGTCGGCTTCCCCCCCCTGATGTACCTGGCCGAACAGATGATCAGGAAAGGGTACGAACCCGGAAGAATCAGATTCTTTTACGGCGCGCGAAGCAAGGATGACATCATCGAACGTTCCCGGATGAAGAAACTCGGGGTGGATCTTACAATCGTGACCGAAGACGGTTCGATTGGACGACGCGGCCTGGTAACCGAACCGGTCGAGAGCTTCCTTGATCAACACGGTTCATCAGTAAGGTTGTACTCTTGCGGTCCGGAACCGATGCTCAAAGCGGTCAATGACCTGGCCCTCAGACGTTCGATCAGAGGGCAGCTCTCGCTTGAAGCTCCGATGCCGTGCGGTTATGGTGTTTGTCTGGGTTGTGTTGTCCCGCTGACTGACGGCGGACATGCCCGCGTATGCCGTGAAGGCCCGGTGTTTGAAATCGGGGAGGTAGCGTTATGAGTAAAACGCTGAAAGTCACACTGGCCGGGGTTGAATTTGATAACCCCATCATGACCGCCTCCGGTTGCTGCGGCTATGGCGAGGAGCTCTCCGATATATTTCCTCTTACCAGGCTGGGGGGACTGGTCACCAAGTCAATCACTCTCAATCCAAGACTCGGCCACCCTCCGCCGCGTACCGCCGAGACCGCATCGGGGATGCTTAATGCCATCGGTCTGGCCAATGTCGGCGTTGATGCTTTCATCCGTGACAAAATCCCCTTCCTGGCCGGTCGGAAAACACGGATCATCGTAAACGTCGCGGGAGGATCGGTTGACGAATATGTCGAGGTCTGTCGCAGGCTGAATGATGTTGATGGATTCGACATGATCGAACTGAACATCAGTTGCCCCAACGTCGACCGTGGCGGCATCCAGTTCGGAAGTGATCCGAAACTGACCGAGAAAGTCGTTCGTGAAGTAAAGAAAGTCTTCAGCCGTCCGCTGATCGTCAAACTGTCACCGTCCGTTACTGATATTACCGTGATCGCCGGAGCGGCCGAGGCGGGCGGGGCTGATGTTTTGTCGATGATAAACTCGGTTGTGGGGACAGCTGTGGATATCCACACGCGACGACCGCGCCTGACCAACAACAAAGGAGGCCTGACCGGACCGGCCATAAAACCGATCGCGCTGGCCATGGTAGCGGCTGTGTATGAACAATGTCGCCTGCCGATCATCGGTATCGGCGGTATCGCCTGCTGGCAGGATGTTGTCGAATTCATGTTGTGCGGCGCCAGCGCCGTGCAGGTAGGGACCGCGCTTTTTGTAGACCCGGAGACACCTGTCAAAATAACCAGAGGATTGAAAGAATATCTTCGGACGCAAAAACTGAACTCGCTAAATGACCTCGTAGGGAAACTGGAGAAATACTGATGTACGCTCTAAGAGAACTTCAGAAAATACAAAGTGACAATAAGTCGATTATATGTCTTGGTCTTGATCTCGATCCGAAACGGATGCCTGCCGAACATGCCAAAACCATCAAGGGGATGTTCGATTTCGCGGTGAGGATTATCGAAGCAACCAAAGACAGAGTCTGCGCCTACAAACCGAACCTGGCCTTCTACGAATCTCTCGGTTCCGAGGGATTGTCACTTCTCAAGCTCATTGTCGATCGTATCGGCGACAAAGTCCCGGTTATTCTCGACGGGAAACGCGGCGATATCGGAAACACGGCCAGCCACTACGCCGAGGCGATGTTCAAACAACTGAACGCGACCTGGGTCACGCTTAATCCGTACATGGGATATGACTCTCTGCGACCGTTTATCGAACACAAAGACAAGGGTGTTTTCATCCTTTGCCTGACCTCGAACCCCGGATCGAAAGATTTTCAGATTCTCGAAACAGGCGGCAAACCGCTCTATCGGATTGTTGCCGAGAAAGTTGATTACTGGAACAAGGACCGCAACTGCGGACTCGTAGTCGGCGCCACCAATCCGGAGCAGCTTAAAGTCATCAGGGAAGTGGCCGGTGATATGCCTCTCCTGATCCCCGGAGTCGGCGCTCAGGGGGGCTCGCTTGAGAAAGCCGCCGTCTATGGCACGGCTAACTTCACCAAAACAGCTCTGATCAATGTCTCGCGATCGGTGTTGTACGCCTCAAAAGGGGCCGACTTCGCCGAGCGGGCCCGCGAGGAATTAGGCCGCCTGAACCGGATTGTCGACTCGGTGCGTGATGGGGGACTGAACTCGAATAAAATAAACCAGGGGACACCTTCGGAACAACACTCGGGTAACCAACAGCCGACGGAAGCACCCACCGATACACAGCCGGTATCGCCGCAGGTTGATCCGTCGCAACAAAACGGTCCGAATTAAATTGGCCGCACGAAGTCACCAGTCGGGTTCGAACTGTAAAAGCGAATAGATAAACCCTTTATGAAACTCACCCTGGTAGAAATAGTGGTCACGCAGGGTAGCATCTTTCTTGAAACCGAGTGACTCCATAAGTGCGATGGCCGCGACATTGAACTCCGCTGTCCGGGCATAGACCTTGTTCAGGCCGCGGTACAAAAAAAGATGTCTGGCCAGTATCTTTATGGCATCGGCGCCGTATCCTTTTTTCCTCTCATCGGGGTCCACAATCAACCCAAGCTCAGCGGACCGGTTCAATGGATTGAAGTCAAAGAAACTCACCTTCGCGACCGGTGTTTTATCTTTCCTGGTCAGAACGAGAAAACGCTGCTGAGACATATCCTTCTCAGCTTTTTTGTAACGCTCGGCCATATCCGAAGCTGTCCGGAACACCCATGGTCGGCAGGTCTGCGATTGCGGCTCGCTCATCATCATCCAGTGATAGGTGTTGGCTTCGTCCTCCGGCGTAATCGGCCGCAGGAAAACCTTTTCTCCAACCAGCGATGGTGGAACAGGCAATATGTTCTTCTTATCCGCCATGAAAGTAACTTTCATTTTTCACGGTTTGCTTCCTGAGCATGAAATCATATAGCAGATTACACCCCTGACGATCAACAAATAAATTGCATTTGCAATCTTCACCTGTGTCATCCGGCAGGATAGATTTTCCATGCCGGCAACACCAGCCGACTGCGTCGACTTACAAAGCTCGACATCCTGTACTATTTGTGGAAAACGCAGAGAAACGACCAGAACTACAACTTCTGTCGAGCCTTTTGTGCTTTTTCGATAAACTCACGGAGAGCCGACTCATCGCCCCGGGTTATCATCTGTTTCAATGATTCAAGCTCGGTGATGAATTCGTCGATCAGCTCACCGTCATGACTGCTGTTGATCAGGAACATATCAAGCATCAGCTCAACCGACGACGCGGTAACTCTGGTTGCGCTTTTGAAGCTGCCGCCGATAGTCTTAAACGTTCGGTCATCGTGATCCTGATACTTCAGGGCCAGATTCATCAGCGCAACACCAAGAAGATGCGGCAGGTGCGAAGCCATCCCCACCAGACGGTCATGTTTGCCCGGAGTAAGCGCTAACGGGACTCCCCCCAGACCAACGATCAACTCATGGATAGGATCCATCCAGGCATCGTCACCCCTGATATCCGATGTGACAGCCATACCGGCGCCTTCGAACAAACCGGTGACAGCCGCCTCGATACCGATCCCCTCACTCCCGGCCATCGGGTGCACGCCGATAAAGTTTACCGGTTTGTTAAGCGATGCCGCCGCCTGCATTATCTCGGTCCGGACACCGGCCACATCGATTACACATTGCCCGGACGTGACCTGAGCAGCTATCCTTCTGAAGGTCTCGACTGTTTTGCGGATCGGAACGGCGAGAATGATCAGGTCAACTACCCTGATTGCTTTATCAATACTATCAACGGTTCTGTGAACCGCTTGTCTTGCGACAGCGATCTTCCGAGTTGTATCATCGATATCAAATCCGATGACTTCTCTGACCAGTCTGCGTTCGACCAGATCAAGACCGAGCGATCCTCCGATCTGACCGAGACCGACAATCAGCACGCGCCACTCGGAGACCGGCTTCATATCGTTCTCCCGGTTGCTTTAACGATCCTGCGCAACTCATTCATAAGCCTGAGGAAATCATCCGGGAAGAGCGACTGGACACCATCGCAAAGCGCGCTGTCCGGGTCGGGGTGGACTTCGATTATCAAACCATCAGCGCCGGCCGCGACAGCCGCCTTAGCCATCGGTTCAACCAGCGAGCGTTGCCCGGTAGCGTGGCTGGGGTCGATTATCACCGGCAAATGACTCAGGCTCTTGAGCACCGGCACGGCAGAGATATCGAGCGTGTTGCGGGTGGCGGTTTCAAAAGTCCGGATGCCCCGCTCACACAAAATGACGTTCGGGTTGCCGTTGGAGAGTATGTACTCAGCCGACATCAGAAGCTCTTCGACCGTCGACATCATCCCGCGTTTGAGCAGTACCGGCTTTCCGGTTCGTCCGACCGCTTCGAGCAGAGCGAAGTTCTGCATATTGCGCGCCCCGACCTGAAGAATATCGGCGTACGAAGCAACCAGTTCGACCACGGTCGGGGTGGTCACTTCGGTCACCACCGGCAGGCCGGTTAGTTGTTTGGCGGCGCTCAGGATCTGCAACCCCTCCTCGGCCAGTCCCTGAAAACTGTATGGAGATGTTCGCGGTTTGAACGCTCCCCCACGCAACACAGCCGCCCCTGCCCCGGCGACTGCTTCAGCCGCTTTTATCGTCTGCTCGCGGCTTTCAACCGCGCACGGTCCGGCCATCACCACCACCTGATCGCCGCCGATCGTTACCGAGCCGACTTTGATAAGGGTCGGTTCTTTTCTGATTTCAAGTCCGGCCAGTTTGTACGGTTTCATTATCCGCACCACCGAGTCGACCCCTTCAAGCATCGTGAACTGCTCCTGCTCGACCATCTTGCCGTTTCCGATCACGCCGATAATTGTTTTCTTTTCGCCCCGCGACAGGTGCGGTCTGAATCCAATCAGCTCGATTTTTTTCAACACCGCCTCGAGGTTTTCTTCGGTGGCGTCTGCTTTCATAACAACAATCATCTTATTCTCCTTCGGCCAGATCCGGCCGGAGCATCCTGGTATCCCCCAGATAGACGTGTTTGATCCTGTCCACGGGTGTCTCTTTGCGGACATGGAACAAAATCCGTATCACGCGGGTCATGGCTCCGGGGACATCGATCTCCTGCGCGCAGAGCAACGGCACATGTTTCCATCCGAGGTCGCGCGCGGCGTAGGCGGGGAAATCGGCGTTGAGATCGGGCGTGGCGGTGAAAAAAGCCGATATGATATCATCAGGTTTGAGGCTGTTCGCCTCCATCATCGCCTCGATCAGTTTGCGGGTGGCTGAATGTACCGCTTCACGGTTGTTTTCATCGGCTCGGACAGCGCCTCTGACGCCTCGGACTGGTGTCATGGTTCGTTCCTTTCGGAGGGATACCAACTGCTTATGGTAATGTTATCGAGTGAGATGTTCATTTACTGTATCCATATCACAAAAAAACCCGCTGCCTTACGGTAGCGGGCTTGAGTTTATTCCTGTAATCGGTTCAGGGATTCATAGATTTTCCATACCCGCTACCTGTCATGCCGGTAAAGGCGTAATAATATCGGTAATAATAGCCGGAGTAACTCCAGGCGACAGGTATGATGTCTTTGTGTTTCATCTTATGAATCCTTGCAGGCAAATATACAATCTTTGTCCATTTTGTCAAGATGAAAGTGGGTTGGGCTTTCCACAAAGATGGATTGATAAAAATATGCTGCAACCACGGTCGAGGGGGTGTTTCATTATTACTCTGTTGCAGTGAGTCCTGCGGATTCGTGTCAACGTATCCCTGTGACCCGCCGCCGTGACCCGGCCGGGAGAAAGTGGAGGGTCGGAACCCACAGGGGGTTCCATCCCCTCTTGAGAGGGGTCGTCGAAGACAGGGGTGTGTTTTTTTGTGGTCGGAGTTACTTCCCGCAAGACCCCAACCCTGAAGGGTAGGCCACCAAACCTGCATGACAAGTTGTGATGACGCTTCCGTTGAGCGTCATTCCGGGCTTGCCCCGGAATCCATGTATATTTGTTTTCTGGATGCTGAATCAAGTTCAGCATGACACGAAATAGAAACAGATGCCGGTTCAGGTCCGGTATGACAATCTGTCGGTATTATCAGAACTGCCCGAAAAGTCTTCACGGTCCAACGGGACATTTCTTTTTTTCATAGGCACAAATTGACATTTTGCTTGACGCAAAGGGCGATATACAGTACCATTATTACCTGATATAGTCTCGCCGGGTATACGCTTTAAGCAACAGGAGAAGGCGGACGAATTTATTCGCGGCAGCAGGGCCGCGAATAAGACAGAAGGCAAAGCAAAGAATACTTTCTCCAGGCGAAAGAATTGTCGAACGCTTTTGTTTGGAATGAAACTCCATAATCCTTTTGAAAAAGAAAAAAAGACCTTCGGGTCTTTGGCCTCTAAACCTTAACCCTACTCACTGGAGGTGAGACGATGATCTATCTGATCGAGCCCACCCCGACGATGCAGAACACGACTGATTGCAAGTGGTTCTGTGGCATTAAGCCGTTGTACGGGATTATCATTTAGTTCAGAGGCAATTCGGTCTGGTGTGGAACTTTCGGGTTCCACACCGACCGAGCCAAAGATCCAGGCAAGGGAACCCGCTATGCCAACACCATCGAGATATAACCACTTTCAGCGCTGGTCGGAAGATCATTTTCTTGCTTTCAACGCCCGCTCCGGCGCAGTGGCGTTGATGACCAACGACAACTACGAAAGCTACCTGAGGATCGTCGAACATCTGAAATCCGCCGATGAGTCGACTTTGTCCGATGACGATAAGCAGTTGCTGATGCAGTTGAATCACGGCAAGTTCATGCACCCGGATGATTATGATGAGCTGCGGTCGATGCAATTTCAATCGAGGCTGGCGCGTTACGATACAACCGATCTTGGTCTGGTGATTGCACCCACGCTGGCCTGTAACATGGCCTGTGAATACTGTTATGAACCGAACAAACAGGATCGAATGACGGCTGCGGTCGTTGACGGCATTATCAAGTTCGTCGAACTCCGTGCGGCGCAATTGAAGAGTCTTAACGTAGCCTGGTATGGCGGCGAACCTCTGCTGGCCATGGATATAATTGAAGATTTGAGTGAGACCTTTCTCGATCTGTCAAAGGAGTATCATTTCAAATATGATGCTTCGATGATAAGCAATGGCTATTTACTTACCAAAGATAAAGTCGACCGTTTGACCGGGTTGAATGTTCGCTCGGTACAGGTGACGCTTGACGGCCCGGCGCGTACCCACGATGTCAAACGTCCGCTCAAGAACGGCCGGGGAAGTTTTGAGACGATCCTCGACAATCTCGTGTATGCGTCGACCCGTATGGGAGCAGGGGTGCGGGTCAATGTCGATCAAAGTTACACTACTGCTTTGATTGCCGAACTGCTGAAAGAACTCAAAGCGCGTGATCTGCACCGCCGGGTCGGGATTTATTTCGGACAACTGGAACCGTCCACGACAGTCTGTGCCAATATTGCGGAATCATGCTACGGTGCGATCAGCTTCGCCGGCATAGAAACCGAATACTACAAGTTGCTTCTTGAAGGTGGCTTTCGCATCGAAAAGCTGCCGGCTCCGATGGCCGTATTTTGCATGGCCCAGCAAATAAATGGGTATGTTGTCGATCCGAAAGGCAACCTGACCCGGTGCTGGAACCATGTCGGCGACGACAAACGGACAATCGGCAACATCGCAGATCCGATTGACTATGAACATCGCAACTTTACGCACTTGTTCGATGTCGATCCTTATGAGATCAATGAGTGTCGTGAATGTTCGGTTTTGCCGATCTGCATGGGAGGATGCCCGGATCGAAGAATAGTGCAGGGGGTAAAGAAAGATGAACTTTGTCAAAGCTGGAAATTCAACCTGGAACCGATGCTTGAGACAATCGCAACATCATGTATGCAAGCAAGGCAACAGGCCGCAACCCGGAAGGAGATGCAATCGTGAGTGAATTTAAGTGTTTCCCCCAGATGGTCGTATGGGAGGTGACCTGGGCCTGTAATATGCGGTGTATTCATTGCGGCACTTCAGCCGGAAAAGCAAGAGAAGATGAGCTGACTACCGATGAGGCCCTGGCCCTTATCGACGAATTGAAAGACCTCGGTTGCGAAGCTATTACGATATCGGGCGGTGAACCGATGCTTCGCAAAGACTGGAGACAACTGGCCGATAGGATCAGGCAAAACGGTATTAATGCCTATATCATCACCAACGGCTTCGCGGTTACACCGGAAGTGGTAAAAGATATGAAGGAAATCGGTTTCAAGAATATAGGCGTGAGTCTCGACGGTACCGAATCCACCCACAACCACATACGACAGAACAAAAACAGCTTCCAGCGAGTCATCAGTACGATGGACCTTCTGCACAGGGAAGGGCTTCGTTTCTGTGCGATCACTCAGGTATCCAATATCAACCTGAATGAACTCGATCAAATCCGGCAGATTCTTATAGATGCCCATTGTCCTGCCTGGCGCATACAGATGACGACACCGACGGGACGGATGCCTCGGGAAATGGTTCTGTCGCTTGAAAACTATCCGGTGCTTATCGATAAAATACTCGAGTTCCAGAAAGATGATGACACCATCGGCATCGACGTGGGCGAGAATATCGGTTACTTCGGGTGTAAGGGAAGCGAACTTCTGGGAGGGCACCCATATTTTGGCTGCTATGCCGGGACGCGGGTGGCCGGTATCGAGTCAAATGGTGATGTAAAAGGGTGTCTTTCGATGCCTGAGAATTTCGTTGAAGGGAATATCCGGGACGGCGGTTTTGCCAAAGTATGGAATAAAAAAGACGGCTTCCAATACAACCGTTGCTTTACCCGGGAAACAGCCGAGGGCGCCTGCCGCGACTGTGAGTATCTGCCGCTTTGCCGGGGTGGCTGCACAACGACCTCCTGGGCGGCATCCGGTAAACGGGCCGATAACCCTTTCTGCATGTATCAGATCGAATGCAAACAGGGAATCGTACCGCCCAGAAACGAGGCGGTGGAACAGCTCCTTCAACAGTTTCGTGAATAGCGGGGGAGCCCGACCCGCGTGAAGGACCACCCGAAAATCCTGCTGGCATACCCTTCTTGCTTCAGGTATTCCGAGCCAGTTGACAGCCTTGACATGAAGACCGCCCTGTTGTGGCTGGCCTCGTATCTGAGGCAATATTACCCGGTAGAATATGTCGATTATGAGCTGGAGATAGGTCGTCCGGCGACCAACACACAGATTCGTCGATACGAACGGATTGTCAGAAACGATCTTACGTCACGTGAGTTCGATATTCTCGGCCTTTCCTGCTGGACATCATTGTCGTATCATTCAACTCTGGCCGTGGCCCGTTTGTGCCGGGAGATGTACCCGGACAAATTGATCGTGGTGGGCGGCTATCATCCCACCGCCAAACCGGAAGAGTTCATCACCGATGACGGCCTGTTCGACTACGTTGTCTATGGCGAAGGGGAGCATGCCATGATCGACATCATCGAACGATTTGCGGAACGGGGACGACCTGGTAAAACGGAACTGATCAAGGATACGCCGCTGAAACGCGAGGAGTTTATTCCGTATAACTGGGACCTGGTGGCGCCGATCATTGAAAAACATGCGTCGAACGGGGTCGATTGTCTTTATTTGTTTCTCTCCCGGGGCTGTCCTTTCAGGTGCAGTTTCTGCATGGAACCGCTTAAAGATGAAAACTGGCGGGCTTTGTCGCCCGCTGATGCGGTCGATCAGATTATGACAGCGGCCGGACGTTTCAAAATTCGTTCGGTGGGAATCGCCGATGCCTGTTTCGGTGTTCGTCCTTCCTGGCGTCATGAGTTTCTTCGTCAGATGGTCGAGGCGCAACCGCCGTTCTGGTTGATATTTGAAACACGCCCCGAGTATATCACCGACGAGGACATAGAGCTGATTACCCGGTTGAAAGCAGAAGTTCAGTTCGGGGTTGAAAGCGGCTCACACCGGATGTTGCAATTGATGCACAAAAGCCGTACGCCCCAAAAATATCTGGATGCGTTCGTGCGCATCAGCAGGGAATTGTCGGATCGTGGTATTATCCATCGAGGGAACCTTCTTTTTAATCATCCGGGTGAGACACGTGAGACGCTTGAGGAAACATTTGCATTCATTGACAGCTGTCTCGGCCCGGAACACTCAACCCTTATCTGGGTCCCTCACTCTTATATGCATTTCCCCGGATGCGAGGTTTACCATGAACGCGAACGGTTCGAGAAAAACTACGGAACAAACTTCGACTGCGGAGACTGGTGGCTGGGTGATCAGGATCAGTATGTCGCCAGTATGTCGTTGGCCCCTTCATCGAGTCTCGATGGTGAAGATCGTGAACTTTGCTGGCGGATGATGGAGTCGCGTATGGAAAAGATGAAACAGGTACTGTCGCCTGAGGCCTTCCTTTTTGCGGCGAACAAATACTATCCCTATTGGCAGGATGATTATAGATATCAAAACGCTTAAGCGTTTGTGGCATTATCTGCGTCCGTACTGGCCGTTGGAGTTGCTAACTTTCGTGACGATGGTCCTGGTTACCATGGTAACTCTGGCCATCCCTCTGGCCATTCAGTACATGGTTGATGATCTGATCCCCTCGCTCAGTGCAGCCGATCGGTTCGAATTAAAACCGATCGTGCTGTTCGCTCTTGTGCTGATCGGCATTTACTTTTTCAACGTGCTGTTCACCTGGACCCGTGATTACTTCATCGGCCGCATCGCCGCGGGTATCGTGCGTGATATTCGATCCGACTTATTCTATCACCTCGAAAAGGCATCTCTTCGCTTTCATCACCGCAATTCCGTGGGTGAACTCATGTCGCGCGTATTGTCGGATGTAAACCGTATCCAGGAACTCATGACTTCCGTGTTATTGATGCTTCTGGCCAATATCCTGATGCTCGCCGCAATCCTGATCTACCTGTTGCAGGTCAACTGGGTACTGACTCTGATAGCGCTGATTCCGGTACCGCTGACTATTCTGTTGTCGCATTCATTCGGTCGACGGATGCACAGACTTGTTAACGAATACCAGCAATCGTTCGCCCGGTTGTCTGCCCGATTGCAGGAAACGCTGTCATCCCTGACAACGGTAATCGCGTTCGGCCAGGAAAAGCGTGAACAGGCACGAGTCGACAGGGAGTCGCGTCGCCTCGGCGGATGGATAGTAAAAACAAGCGTCACCGCCTCACTGTCGGCCAACCTGATCCACTTTGTAAACATGCTGGGGCCGATTGTCGTACTTGCCTGGGGAACCTACCTCGTGGCGGGAGGGGGTATCAAGCTCGGCGCTCTTATCGCCTTTTATCTTCTGCTGACCTATCTTTACCAGCCGGTGCAGGATCTGGCCTCGATCAACGTCGAGATCCAATCCGCTATGGCTGCGGTAAATCGAATATTCGAATATCTCGATCTTGAACCGGCCGTCGTTGAAGACGCCAACCCGGTGCGTCCAAAGCAAATCATCGGAACCATCGAGTTCAGCAATGTGCATTTCTTTTACGAAGAAAACAGCTTCGTATTGGATGTCGAACAGCTCAAAATAGAACCGGGTGAGACGGTTGCAGTGGTGGGACCTTCCGGTGGCGGTAAGACGAGTTTGATTAACCTGTTGTTGAGATTCTTCGACCCTCAGCAGGGAAGAATACTTATCGACAGTATTGACATCAAACGATTGAGTTTGAGCACACTCCGGAACTCGATCGGTCTGGTTGAGCAATCGCCGGTGCTGTTCAGAGGTACGATATTCGAGAACATCGCGTATTCCAATGCGGAAGCAACCGCTGAAGATGTAGAACGCGCCGCCCGTATAGCCAACATTGCAGATTTCATCAACACCCTTGATAATGGATACCAGACCGAAGTAGGCGAACGCGGGGTCACTATGTCCGGCGGAGAGAGACAGCGCATCTGTCTGGCCCGGGCGCTTTTGAAAGATCCGCCGATTCTCATTCTCGACGAAGCCACATCAGCTCTTGATTCAACTTCCGAACAATTGATCCGGGAGGCTCTGAAAACTGTACTGGTGAGCAAGACAGCGATAATAATAGCCCATCGACTGGCCACAGTACAGTTTGTCGATAGAATACTGGTTATGGAGAATGGATGCATTGTTGCCTCCGGCACGCACGAGCAACTGATGTCCGACTCCGACACCTACCGTGAACTTGCCTCCAACCAGATGATCGGTTGATTTTTTGTTTTCCTGGTTATCCCCGGGTTTTTAAGAAACCGCCGCCGGGTTCAAAGCCCGGATAAGACAGCATCAAACAGGCAGTGTACTTTTTCGTAAGTTGCCCCGTCTCACAAAACTGTTTTTACTATTGAAAAATGAAACCGGAATGAATGAAAAAACGGACGTTATTCCCGTTTGTATGATTCTTCGATAATACGAGAACCATCCTGGCTGAGTTGAATGGATTTCATTTCTTCTTCGATCTCTTTGACGAGAACACCGACGTGAGCTTTAACCCCGGGAAACATAGTATCGGTCGCGATTATTTTGGAATCTCTGAGTTTTTTAATGCGTTCTTCTGCATCGGCTTTACGCTTTTCGAGGGCTTTCAACTCCTCCGGCACCGATTTCAAAAAATCCTCGAGTTTGGAGATACCCTGTTTCTGCTGTTCGTTCAGTTTGCCGGCCATCTGGAGTTTGTACAAAGCGACCAGATTCTCTTTTACACGGGCTTCATCCGCTTTCAGACGGGAGATTTCATGGTTTGCCTCATGGAACATTCTCATAGCCTCTTCATCGAAAGCGACCGTCAGTGATGTCACAGTGCCGGCCTCGGAACCGATGATTGCCGCCTCAATTCTCTTCCCGGCGTTGATTTCGCCCCCTACGATTTTCCCTTTGCTGCCTTTGACAATCACCGAATCCCTGGCCGTGACATGACAGTTTAGCAGCTCGCCGCCGACAATCACGTTGCCACCCGCGGACAGTCTTTGACCCACGGCGAATTTAATCGTAATATCGCCATCGGCGTGCATCTCTCCTTCTCCGGCGCCCAGGAATCCGCCTCGAACAAGAATATTCCCTTTGACATTTATTATGGCGTCATCGACATTACCGCCGACTTCCAGGTCCCCTTCACAGTTGACGGTAAATCCGGTATTAATTTTTCCGCTTACCCGCAGCGACCCGACCGTATCTATATTGCCGACATTGAAATCGACATTAGCCAGCGTCATAACATCCTTTACCGATACCCGTCCTTGCGAATAGACAATAGCCCCATCCACTTTTGAGCGTAATTCCAACCCGTCCTCGGACACTTCCGTATTGTCGCCATTATTGAATGGTATATTTCGTCCCCGGGGTCCCACGATCTCACGCCCGTCCACCCCCTTGCCGTTGACACCCTCAGTCGGTGGAGTTTTTCTGACCAGAACGTCACCTGTGTGACAGTTCTGGATATATTTCATATCGCGGTAGTCAACGTGTCCGTGCTCATCTTCCTGAGGCTGGAACCGGTTTTCTGT
>JAJRTA010000116.1 GCA_024278515.1 Candidatus Zixiibacteriota bacterium | reverse complement strand
TTAATGATGTGGTAACTCAGCGAGACATCGTCGACATCGAAAGGCGCCCGCTGTTCAGTCTCGAACAGGATCGCCTGCTCGGCTTCAGTGCCTGTTTTCTTGTCGATAGTGAATCGATCGGTGATTACGCCGTGGCCGGAGATGGAAACCACTACATCCCTGATCTTCGGATCGGTCTGATCAATTAACGACTGGATATTGAATATCACCGCCTCGCGGTCACGGATCTCATCGGCCACAATTGCTTCCGGCGGCAATTCCCTGATGCCGATCGCCGCTACCGAGTATCCGGTCTTGGTATGATCAAGTTTTACCAGCTTGATCGAATTGGCGCCGATATCCAAACCGACTGTGCTCTTGGCTGAGCGAGAAAAACCCATGGGTCACTCTTTATCTAAAAGTTATCTATTCCTTGCTTCATTGTTAATCTATCGTCACAACCTCGTAGTTAATTAAGGGCAGGTCCGAAAAACAGACCGTCAGGTGACAGAAACATTTACCCGATCAGTCTCGAACCGTCCGGTATATTATCGGCGAACAGGACCCCGTTCTTTAGGCGGGCCAGCTAACTTGTTATATGGCAACGCGATAAAATAAAGCCCCTCTCGCGACGAAAGGGGCTTCAGGGAGGATGAGTAGCAGTCGGCGTAAAATCGCCGAATATCTGATACTTTTATCCGGAACTATCCACTGGCATGTTGGAGCGCCCAGGCATCCCAACTATTATAAGTCCTGACCCGGCCTGTTGATCTCAAAATATTGTGGTAATTCTCGTGGTAATCTCCTGTGGTCATACCTAGTGTAATTACATTACCTCCTCCTGTAAACCCGGCCGAACCATTCGGACTGAAAGTAACCGTATTATTCGTAATATCAGTGGACAGGTATTCAATATTCTGGTCCAGGGTATCGACTCGAATAACTATATCGCCCGTCTCGAAAGCATTGCCAGTGGGATTAACCACATCTTTGAAAAGTGTTATGGTACGTCCGACATCGTCAAAATAGACGCCATACTGCTGTTTATCCGATATCGACATGGAACGAGCCAGGCGCAAAGTCGAGACAATATCTCTGTTGGCTGAACGGAACTGGAGACGCTGGTAGGCCCGCTGAAAACGAGGCACCGCCATCGATGCAACAACACCGACAATTACTGCCATGATCATTATTTCAACCATGGTAACACCGGATTTTGATCTCAATCGTAAAAACATATTTCACCTGAATACATAAGGTATCTTCGCTGTCGCCCGAATTTCCTTCATATAATAAGAACCGTTTACTCGGAACTCGAGGCTTTACTCTTCGTAAGGAAATGAGCAGAAGATATGCCGAATGCACGGCCATTTGTGTTCGAGCGATATACGAAAGCCATCCTCGTGGCTTTCAATCGGTTAGAAGACAACCGCGAACGTCCGGGCTGTAAACCCGGGAACAAATAAGTGTCTATCAGCCTTTTATTCTATAGGAATTGTCCTATACCAATGGGACATATACAATTTGCGGTTGACAAAATCGGCCTTTGCCCTAACTTGAACATGGCCACTGGTCTTACTAATGAATAGCACAACATTCTTGCCCTGTTAACAAGGAAAGACAATTGATGAGAACTCCCCAAGAGAAATCTTTGCTTCGCCCCGCCATCACCCTCATACTGATCGCCTCACTGATTCTATCAGGAAGCCTGTCCGCCTCGGATGTTGCCCCTTCATTCAAAGCAGCTCCTCTTGTCAAACCGAGGAAAAACCAAACCCTGCTCCCCGGCATCAAAGAGTCGCTGATTCAACGCGATGGCGAAGCCGTGCGCATCTGGGTTTTCTTCACCGATAAGTCCGTCTTTTCCCAAACTGAGTTTGACCGGAAAGCGTCCGAGATATCCATCACACCTCGCGCCATGAAACGTCGCGCCAAGGTCGATCTTGACCGGGTAGTATTCGCCGACCTGCCGGTCTCCGGACAATATATTGAATTAGTCGAGCAACTCGGCGGTAAACTGCGGCGGATTTCACGCTGGCTGAATGCCGCTTCGTTTGTACTTCCTGCCGGGCAACTGGACGCTGTGTCGGAGTTATCGTTTGTCCGTGAGATTCGGCCAATCGCCCTTTATAAACATGAATCGGAGCCGGTCCCGAACCAAAAAATTGACAACCCGCCCGACAAGACCCTCGGCGGTGATGTTCTCAACTACGGCGCGGCGGCGGGCCAGTTGGCCCAGATCAATGTTCCGCCGGTACATGAAATGGGTTACAGCGGCGCAGGCGTGACTCTGGCCATTTTCGATACCGGATACCGTAAATCACACATTGCCTTTGCGGCTCATTATCTGTCCGGACGGGTACTGGCTGAATACGATTTCATCTTCAATGACAGCAACACCGCCAACGAAGGACCGGACTGGTCGTCCCAATGGAATCACGGCACTTACATCTGGTCCACATCCGGTGGTTATGACGACGGTTCGCTGATCGGCCCGGCTTACGGGGCGAATTTTATTCTATGCAAAACCGAGGATATTCGTTCGGAGACACAGGTCGAAGAAGATAACTGGGTAGCGGCCCTGGAATGGGTCGACTCGCTCGGGGCCGATGTGGTAACCAGTTCGCTCAGTTACCTGGGCTGGGACGACGGCACCGGTTACTCTCAGAGTGATTTGGACGGCCTGACCGCGGTGACGAGTATCGCGGCAAGTATGGCTGCCGACATGGGCATTGTTGTTTGTAATGCCGCCGGCAACAGCGGGCCGACCTCTCCCTCTCTCAGCGCTCCCCCCGATGCCCTTGACATCCTGACTGTCGGAGCAGTAGGCAGCGGAGGGACGCTGGCCTCGTTTTCTTCGCGAGGCCCAACCGCTGACGGCCGCATCAAGCCGGAAGTGGTGGCCCAGGGCGTTTCAACAGCGTGCGCCACGGCATCGGCTGACAATTCCTACGGCACCAAGAGCGGAACATCATTGTCGACCCCTCTGGTAGCCGGAGCGGTTTGTCTGGTGATCGAAGCCAAACCTTACTGGACACCCCGTCAGGTTCGCTGGGCGCTTATGGAGACCGCCGACAACGCCGCCTCACCGAACAATGATTACGGCTGGGGATTGATCGATGTCGCCGCCGCGCTCAACTGGGGAGCCAATTTCTCATCCGACATCACCATAGGTAACGCTCCGGCGACAATTCAGTTTACCGATAATTCGACCGTGACCCCGCTTTCGTGGAGCTGGGACTTCGGCGATGGTGACACTTCCACGGTGCAGAATCCGTCTCACACTTACAATGATCCTGGCGCGTATGATGTCACCCTGACCATAGGCACTGACAGCATGGGCAACATTACTGAAATCAAACAGGGTTATGTTATCCTGCTGGCCGATACTCTCGAGTTTCAACCAACTGTCGGCATTCCCGGCTCGCAGGTGGTAATGTCGGTAAATCTGAAAAACAGTCAGGATCTGACGCTGCTGACCATACCGTTCACCATTGAAGAGTCCCCGTTTATTACGTTTGATTCGGCGACTCTCGGCGATCGCACTCTCTATTTTGAGAGATTCCAGATGGTCGGTTACAGTCCATCCACCAACAGTTACGCTTTTGATCTTCAGGCCGACGACGGCGGCGGCCGTCCGCCTCTGGCGCCGGGCTCCGGTGAGGTCATGCGTCTGTATTTCAGCCTGTCCCCCGTGACTCCTTTAGGCACTGCTATTACCATAGACACTGCTTCCACAACACAGCCCTTCGAAGTTGTCTCTGAATTCCTGACTTATACCCCCGCCACGTCGTCCGGTACGGTCGAAGCCAGCGGGGTCATCCGTGGTGACGTGGACGGTTCCGGGGAGATCGACATTGCCGACCTAGTTTATTTGTCCGAGTATATGTTCAATTTCGGCCCTCCCCCGGTAAGCGAAACCGCGGGCGATGTTGACGCCAGCGGTGAACTCGACATATCGGACCTCGTGTACCTTGTCGACTACATGTTCAACAACGGCCCTCCGCCACCGGCATAATCAATACGGAAAACCACTAAAGCCGCTGTTTTAACAGCGGCTTTTTTCGTTGTTCATATTGACGTCGCCGGCCTGCTAATCGTCCGACGGCAGAGCCACCATCCGATCAAGTTCCGCGATGCGGTCCTGTTCGTCCAACGCCCGGACCTCTATCACGTTACGATCATCGCTTAGCGACTTTTCCACCACGAAATGACAATCCGCCCGTCGGGCTATCTGATGCAGATGCGTCACTACGATCAACTGACGGTTTCGGGCCAGCAGTTTGAGCTTGCGACCTACTTCGTCAGCCGTTCGGCCGCCTATTCCGGCATCGACTTCATCGAACACAATCAGTGACGCACCCGAATCATCTCTGCTTTGGCCGGCCGCTTTGAGGGCCAGAAGGACTCGTGACACTTCTCCTCCCGAAGCAGTTTTCACCAGCGGTCGGACCGGCTCCGCCGGATTGGCGCTGAACATGAAACGCGCCTGTTCCAGCCCATACTCGCCCGATTTTACACAGCGATCGGCATAGACAATTCCATCAGGGTCGTCTTCAACGATGAATTCAACCTCAAACCGCGCATCCGGGATAGCCAGATCGTTAAGCTCAGCGACTACTTTCCGCTGTAGTTCTTTGGACGCTTTGCGCCTTCGATCAGACAAGTCAACAGCCAACTTGCTGTATGCTTTGCGTAATTCTTCCGTTTCAGACTCAAGCCTGCTGATGAGCCGGTCGGTGTTGGGCCGTTCATCCAACTGTTCGTTTATTTCGTTCAGGGTGGCCAGCACCGCTTCCTCAGAACCTCCGTATTTTTTCTTCAGGTGGTACAGCTCATCAAGGCGCGAGTTGATCTCTTCAAGCCGTGACGGGTCATCAGTCAGCGAACTTCCGTATTGTTCGATTGTTCTCCGCAGGTCTTCAAGGCGCATGTCGATATCGAACAGCTCCGACGCTTGTTTTTCAAGTGTCGGATCAATCGAGGCCATCTTTTCCAGCTCCGACCGCAACGCCGCGATCTGCGCTTTTATCGAGACCTGCTCGCCGTCCATGATGTTCTCGATCATCGAGGCCGAATTCATCAGAGAACGAGCAGAATCGAGAATCTTTTTCTCACGTAGTAAAGACTCTTCCTCACCGACCGAGATTGACGCTTTTTCAATCTCATTCTTTTGGAACAGAAGCAACTCGCGTTGCTGAATCAACTGCTCCCGGTTTCTTTTTAATCGGGAGAGTTCTTCAGCCGAAGATCGCCAGGCAGCAAAGGCATGTCTTGTCTGATCGACGATGTCCTCAAGTCCGGCAAACTGATCGAGAAATCCCAGATGGTTTTCCTCGTTCATAAGCGACTGGTTGGCGTGCTGGCCGAGGATTTCTCCCAGCGCCATGGCCAGCGGTTTCAGACGAGCCTGGCCTATACGCTTGCCGTTAAGGTAAGAGCGCGTCCCTCCATCACGTCTGATTTCCCGATGAAGAGTCAGGCTGTCACCGTCGATGAATTCACTGAATTCACGACGAAACCGGCGAGACGCCTCTGAGAGGTCGAACGTAGCGATAACTTTCCCCGCCTCGGCCCCGTGTCGAATAAACTCGCGGTCAGCCCTGCCCCCGAGAGCCAGTCCGATAGCAGTAACGACTACCGATTTGCCGGCCCCGGTTTCACCGGTCAGCGCCGACATACCCGGTTTGAACGATAATTCCAGTTTGCGTACAAGGGCTATATTTTCAATCGAGAGCTTAGTCAGCATCCTTGTCGAATCTCCGTATCTCCCGCAGCAGTTGATCGGCCCGCACATTGTCGCCGGCCGCCTCTGCGGCTGAGAGCTCTTCACGAAGTCTTGTCCTGATGCGCTTTTTTCTCGAGGCCATCAGAGCGTCCAGGGCTTTGTGCATCTGGATCTCAAGGCTGTCCGAAGGCCAGTCGCGGGCGGCCAGTTCGGTAATCAGGGAAGCGAACTCTCCATCGCCCGCCCTGTCGATCAAGCGACGCGCATCAATCGCACCGTCAGCACGGTACTGCTCGATCATGGTCACATAGAGTCGGGACAATTGGCGTGAATCAAAATCATCAGGTGAGACCGTTTCCGATATTTCGTCGATGGTGCCGGGATTGTTCAGCAACAGCGACAGGAACTCGAATTCGTCAGGATTGAACTTACGTTTGGGAAGCTCGGAAGTTGCCTCTTGTCGTTCCACTGAGACCCCTTGTTTCATCAGTTGCAGGTCGACCTGAAGCCGCTCGGAAGCTTCGGTCAAAAACAGGGCGCGTCGGGTGGGATCGGCAATCTTACCGGCTACCCGGGCCAGTTCCTTTATCAGTTTTTCCTTGCTGATAATCCCCATCGAATCGACATCCATCCCCTGAACACGGAACTCGATATACCCGACCGCGTCGTGCTGAAGTTCATCGAGGCGGTCCCGTCCGAACTCCGAAGCCACCGAATCGGGGTCTTCCCCTTTAGGCGGAGTCATCACTTTGACTTCGAGACCGGCGTCATAAAGCAGATCAACCGAACGCAAAGCCGCATTGCGGCCGGCCGAATCGGCATCGAAAAACAGGTAGACCTCGTCGGCGAAACGGGCCAGAAGTCTGGCCTGGTGCGCGCTGAAAGCTGTTCCTGATGACGCCACAACATTTTTGACTCCTGCCTGCCAGAGCGAAATAACATCAAAATACCCCTCGACCACAATAGCCCGGCCCGACTCGCGAATATGGTCGCGGGCCTGATGCAGTCCGAAAAGAATCATACTTTTCTGGTAGAGTGGCGTTTCGGGTGAGTTGATGTATTTCACCGATTCCCCTTTTTCAAGGGTCCGTCCGCCGAAGGCAATCGGCTTGCGGCTGAGATTGAAAATCGGGATCATCAGCCGCTTACGAAAACGGTCGTAGTAGTTTTTCGTTTTATCGGACAACAACACCAAACCGGCGCGAGAAAGTTCTTCGGCGGAGATATCCTTTTCCCCGGCATGTTTTATCAGCCCGTCCCAATTGTCCCCGGCCAGACCGAGATGGAACTGTTCGATGGCTTCGTCACTGATACGTCTCTTTTTTCGCAGATAGTCTTCAAGAACATTGGCATACTTCTTTTGACGAAGCACCGACTGGAAATACTCCAGCGCCACCTGGTTGGCGTAACCGATCCGTTCAAGCAGCTCCCGGCGGCCGTCGGAAGCGCGATCCTCTTTGATAACAATATTCACCCGTCCGGCTAAAAAACGCACCGCCTCAACAAACGTCATCTGCTCGTGTTCCATCAGGAATGAATAGAGGTTGCCCCCTTTGCCGCAACCGAAGCAATAGTATATCTGCTTGTCGGGCGAGACTGAAAACGACGGCGTTTTTTCAGTGTGAAACGGACAGAGCGCCGTGTAGTTCTTGCCACGTTTTTTCAAACGGACATACTCGCCGATGACCTGGACAATATCATTGGCCTGGCGGACCTGTTCGATTGTCTCCTGTGCTATCATACTACTTTTTCAACTTGACTATAGTCACACCGGCGCCGCCTTCGTTCCAGTCTCCAAGCCGCAGCGACCCGACCTCAGGATGTTTTTTCAGAAAACCGGTCAGCCCTTTTCGCAGTGCGCCGGTGCCTTTGCCATGAATTACATAGACCTGAGTCAGTCCCGCAACCACCGCCCGATCCAGGAACCGGTTCAAAGCCTCTATGGCTTCTTCAACCGTCATCCCCCGCAGATGAATCTCAGGGCTGATATCATCGTCCGGCAGCACCGCTGAGGTTCCGGTCTTTTGTTTCGTGGCG